>JAAYJG010000026.1 GCA_012523055.1 Ruminiclostridium sp.
AACCTGTATTATTCAGCCCTTTGTCGTTCCGAGGCAGACTGGCTTGTGGGGCTGAATATCACCCGTGCGCTAACCTGCAAGTATAACGCCCAATTGTCAGCCGGAAGAGTTCAGACCCCCACGCTGGCAATGATCGTGCAGCGCGCGAATGAAACCCGGTTTTTCAAGCCGAAGGATTTATGGAACATCCAAAGTGCGTTTCACGGCTTCACCGTGCAACGGCGGGATAAAAGCAACCAGACAAGGCTTTTTGACAAACAGGCCGCCGAAGCTATCGTTGCAAAGGTCACCGGGCAAATCGGAGAAGTTGTGGACGTTCAAAAGGAGGCCAAAAAGGAGCTTCCCCCACTGGCTTATGACCTGACCGAGCTTCAGCGGGATGCGAACCGAAGGTATGGCTATTCGGCAAAGCAAACCCTGAATATCATGCAACGGCTTTATGAAACCCATAAGCTTGTCACTTATCCGAGAACTGATTCCAGGCATATTACCGATGATATTGTGCCTACGCTACCCGAGCGCTTAAAAAGCATTGCTGTGGGGCCTTATGCCAAAGCAGCCCAGAAAATCCTCACCCAGAAGCTTGTTATCACAAAGCGCTTTGTTGACAACAGCAAGGTGACCGACCACCATGCTATCATCCCTACCGAGCAGTTTGTGAACCTGTCGTCCTTGAATTCCGAAGAACGCCATATTTACGATCTGATCGTCAAGCGTTTTCTCGCTGTTCTCAGCCCGGCTTTTGAATATGAGCAGACCACGGTCAAGGTATGCGCTGTGGGTGAAACCTTTACCGCGAGAGGGAAAATTGTCAAATCCATGGGCTGGAAAGAAATTTATGCGGGAGCATCAGAGGCGGACGAGGACGATGACAGCGATGACAGGGAACAATCTCTTCCCCAGGTACAAAAGGGATTGAAAGCAAAAATGGAGCCAGTGAAGCTGGTCAGCGGCAAAACAAAACCGCCCGCCCGCTATACCGAAGCCACATTGCTTTCCGCCATGGAGCACCCCGGAAAGTTTGTGGAAGACAAGGCACTGCGGGAAACGCTTGAAAGCACCAGCGGCCTTGGAACCCCGGCCACCCGGGCGGATATCATTGAAAAGCTGTTCAATGTTTTTTATATTGAGCGCAAGGGTAAGGAAATCTACCCTACATCAAAAGGAATACAGCTGGTAGGGCTTGTTCCCGAAGATTTAAAGTCCCCTGAATTAACGGGAAAATGGGAACAGCAGTTATCCTTTATCAGTAAGGGAAAGGCCGATCCAAGACAATTTGTGGGGGAAATGAAGCATTATGCCTCCAAGCTTGTTCAAAAAGTGATTGCCAGCAGCGAAAGCTATAAACATGATAATATCACCCGGGAAAAATGCCAATGCGGCAAATACCTGCTTGAGGTGAATGGTAAACGCGGTAAAATGCTGGTATGCTCGGACCGGGAATGTGGTTTCCGAAAAACGGTTTCACAGGTTTCCAACGCTCGGTGTCCGCAGTGTCATAAAAAGATGGAAATCCGGGGCGAAGGTGAAAACAAGTCTTTCTATTGTACCTGCGGATATCGTGAAAAGCTGCAAAGCTTTCAGGAAAGAAAATCTACCCAGGTGAACAAAAGAGATGTGAACCGGTTCCTGCAGCAGCAGGATCAGGGTGAAAACATCAACTCCGCTCTGGCGGATGCTTTGTCAAAATGGAAGGATAACAAGTAATGAAAAATGAAATTAACATTTCGTGCGATTTCTGTAATATGTAAAAATCCTTAATGATATGAATCAATGTATGTGATATAATATCGGTACAGTGAGGTGATTTGAATGGAAGATAAAACCTTCGAACTATTAACAAAGATGTACAGTGATTTTTCAGAGTTCAGGAAGGAAACAAGCCAACGGTTTGATAAAGTAGAATCAGAAATCAAGACTGTAGGGAATCAAGTTGCAAGGCTTGAAAATGACCATGGTCAAAAGCTGGATTCTTTGTTTGATGGTTATAAGCAGCTTACTGAAGGGCAGGAATTAATCAAGTCACAATTAGCTGCCTTATCTGCAAAAGTTGAGAGTCAGGACGTCCAAATAACTGTTTTAAAAGGCAATAAAAAAGCAGCAAAATAGAGATATTTTCATTCAGGATTTGAGCCAATTCGTTGCTAAGACTTACCGACCAATCAACAAACGCCTCTCCGTTTCAGTAGAAACCTCAGAAACAATATTCATGACATCTTGTTGTGAATACATCCTAACGTCTTATCATAATTCCAGCATGTGAGCTTTTCTTTCCAGCATCTCATCGATGCGTTGAATGTATTGCTCAACATTTTTGACATTAAAAATTCTTTCAATGCGATTATCCGGAAAGACGATTTTTGACGTAGCCCCTGCCCCCAGAGCCAGAATGCTTTGAATCTCCTCCATGATCAGGATGTTATATAGTCCTTCAAACCGCGGTTTCGCATAACCCACATTTTCAAGGTTTGCCAGAATGTTTTTCTGTCGGTAAAGGTAATAGGGTCTCTGCCCTGCTTCCCGCAAGGACTTCCGTGCCACTTCGATCATCGCGGCAACCGTATCATCGTCGGTTCTTTCAAAGCTGTCCTTCTCCTCTTGCAGCCTGGACGCTCTTTTTAATGACATGGTATGAACGGTAACGCTTTCAGGGTTTAGCTTCGTGATTTGTTCGATGGTACCTTGAAAATCCTCTGTGGTTTCAGAAGGCAAGCCGGCTATTAAATCGCAATTGATGTTCCCAAAGCCCTCTTCCCTTGCCATTTCAAAAACATCTGAAAACTGTTTGACGGTGTGGTTCCTGCCGATTAAAGCCAGGGTTTTGTCATGCATGGTTTGCGGGTTGATGCTAATGCGTGAAACTCCTGCTTTTTTCATACGCTGAAGCTTTTGCCGGGTAATCGTATCAGGCCGCCCTGCTTCTACGGTATACTCGCGAACCGAGTTCAAGGGCAGAATGGGAACAAGTGTTTCCAGCAGCTCAGCAAACTCCGTCTCGGAAAGCGCTGTGGGTGTTCCACCCCCGATATATAACGTGTCCAAAAGAACACCGTGTTTTTCCAACCGACCTGATGTCCATCGGATCTCTTTCTCCAATGCCTTCAGGTATTCTGATGTTAGCCCTTCACAATGCTTCGTCGCAACCGAAGGGAATGAACAATACAGGCACCGGCTGGTGCAAAACGGTATTCCGATGTAGATGCTGACAGAATTGCGCGGAACCAAAAGATATTTTTGTTCGTTCAAGGCTACCTCGACGGCAAGCCTGGTTTTTTCCTCCGATACACGATAATATCCCTGTATTCTTTGTGAAATGGCTTCCATTGACTTCCCTTGTGCAACCAGAGAATGGACGATCTTGACCGGGCGAATACCGGTCAGCGCTCCCCAGGGAAGGGTCTTTCCAGTAAATTGACTTAGAATACTATAAAGTAAAAGCTTCAGCGGCGTTTTTAGATCCTTGTGTGGATCTGCTTTTTCATGGAGAATAGGGGTTTCATCTCGAAACATAACCTGGCCGTTCCGACTCAGGCTTCCCTGAAGAAAGCTTTCATCACCATCTTGTCGTGTTTCAAACCAGAGGGCGTGTTCACAGCAGGTCAATGTAAGATCCGTCTCAACATATTGATATGAATTTTCGGGCAGAAAAAGCTTTACAAGCTCATTGCAATCTGCGCGATACCGCTCATCCAAATGAATACAGAACATGGCTTCTCCCAAATCATAACTGTTATTAGGACTGATTACTGACGTCCAGCATGCAGTCTTTTCAAGAGCGCATGGTGAGATCCTTCGCTGCGCTCAGAACACAGAAGAACCGTCCCCTTGTGTTCCCTGTTTACCTTCTAAAAATATGGGTTATTCCGCTTTTCAAACCCGATGGTGCTATGGTCGCCATGCCCGGGGTATACAATCGTTTCGTCCGGAAGGCAAAACAGCTTATCCCGGATTGAGGAAAGGATCTCATTCATCGAGCCCCCCGTCAAATCGGTTCTTCCGATGGAATTTTGAAATAGCGTATCTCCTGTAAAAAGAGCGTCCTCAACATGAATGCAGATACACCCTTTCGAATGGCCGGGGGTATGGATGATATGAAATGTAAGGCCTGCGCATTCAATGGTGTCTCCATCTTGCAAAAGGCGGTCGGCAGGCTTGAACGCAATGTTTCCCTTCAACGGGAATAGGGCAAGTCCATTATAATACGGATCGAAAAAGCTTCTGGCATCCTGCTCGTGGATAGAAACCTGAACATTGGCTTTCTGTCTGAGCGCATCCACATAATAGATATGATCAAAATGTCCGTGGGTTAAAATGACCTGTTTCAGCTCCAGACCTTTTTTTTCAGTGACGGTAAGAATACTGTCCGGGTTACACCCGCAATCGATGATCACAGCCTGCCCCTCATTGGATACGATATAGACATTGGATTGAACCAGACCATGAGAAATACATTCGATCTGCATTATCGACCTCCGTGTTTTCATATAAAGCAGCTATAAAAAGAGCAAGTACATCTGCGGCCTCAAGGAGCCTTGGTTTTTTCCTTAAAATGGCTCCTGAGCCTCTGATGAAGACAAACGCAGCAAAGCTAATGGTCGCTATTTCCTGCTTTCAAGCAGGATCGTAACCGGCCCTTCGTTGTGTATCTCAACCTGCATCGATGCCTGGAAAATGCCGGTTTCCACCTTCATCCCATGCTTATCGCGCAAGCAGCTTACAAACTCCTCATACAACCACTTGGCCTCCTGTGGCGGCGCCGCGTCGGTAAAGCTGGGGCGAAAGCCCTTCCGGCAGTCCCCATAAAGCGTAAACTGAGATACCACAAGGATTTCTCCCTTGACGTCCTGTACCGACAGGTTCATTTTCTCGTTCTCATCTTCAAAAATTCTCAGGTTGGCCACCTTGTTTGCCAGGAACTCTACATCCTTCAGGGTATCATCCCTGCCAACACCCAACAGAACCATCAGGCCTTTTTGAATACTTCCCGTGGTCTGACCATCAACGACAACCTTTGATTGTGAAACACGTTGTACTACTGCACGCATTGCTTACTCCCACCCTCAAGGGGCACACCAGTCGTTTTTTACTAATTTTACCGGGCTGAAACCATCCCCCGCACGGATGTCTTGTGAACTTCCTGGAACCAAGCGGAGGATTGAAAAATTCATTTTATACTCAACTTTCACACAATATTTTGGGCGCTTGCCTATACAGCAGGCTACCGGCGGCGGTGTGATATCACATCTGAGCGGGTCGATATCTGCGTCTTAAAACACTACTCACAGGTTGAGGTGTGAAAGTTGAGTGACTTACTCAACTTTTTCACAGTTTTTTGGGCACTTGCCTATACAGCAGGCTAACGACAGTAGTGTGATATCACAGCTGCGTATGTCGGTATCAGTGCCTCAAAACAGTACTCACAGGTTGAGGTGTGAAAGTTGAGTATTGATCATGAAGCCTTAGCTCTGCCTCATGCTCAAGTTTTATTCAGGAAACTGGGCTAGTTCTCGGGTTTCATTTGACCAAGGGACCTGTCCCTCCTGGTTAGGAAACTGGGTTCGTTCTCGGGTTTCATTTGACCAAGGGACCTGTCCCTCCTGGTTAAATTTGACCAAGGGACCTGTCCCCTTGGCCCTTTACTTATTATTTCGTGTAATTTCAAACACATCCGGAACCCTCCGGATACGGTTAATAATTCTTTCAAGCTGTTCGGTGTCGGTAATTTCCACTGTTAAATTCATCATCGCCACATTGTCCCTGGTTGTTCGGGCATTAATGGCCTTCAGCGGGATTCGGGCATCGCCGATGACATTGGTGATTTCCATTAGAATCTGCGTGCGATCATGGGCCTTGATGGACAGCTCGGCCTGATAGGAGGCTGCTTTTCCCTTATACCAGCTGACTTCGATAAGCCGGGTATCTCCGTCGATGGCATTGACTACATTAACGCAGTCATTACGGTGAACTGATACGCCTCTGCCCCGGGTGATGTAGCCGATAATGCTATCTCCGGGAACAGGGTTGCAGCATTTGGACAGCCGAACCAGGCAATTGTCTACGCCCTTGACAATCACACCGCTTTCGGGAATTTGCCGCTGTTTTTTCTTCTTCGCCTTATCAGGCTCTTTACCGGTTTCCAAAAGAATTTGCTTTTGTTCATCGGGTGGCAGGGTTTTCCTATACTCCTCATACAGGCGCGTGAATACCTTGCGTGCGGTAATGGCATCCAAACCGATGGCCGCGTACATTTCATCGATTCCGTGGAAATTATATTTTTTCAGCGCCGAATCGATTAAGTCCTGCTTTAGAAGCTGCTGGGGGCTGACTGCGTGCTTCTTCATCTCTTTTTCCAGCAGTTCCCGGCCTCGCTCTATATTTTCTTCTCTTCTCTCTTTTTTAAACCATTGATTGATCTTGCTGCGGGCCTGAGATGTCTTCACCTTCTTCAGCCAGTCCCTGCTGGGGCCCTTACTGGCCGATGATGTGATGATCTCAACAATATCCCCGTTTTGCAGCTCATGATCCAGGGTTTCAATTTTTCCGTTCACCTTAGCGCCGATCATCCTGTTTCCGATAGCGCTATGGATCGCATAGGCAAAATCAATGGAATTCGAACCTGCCTTCAGGCTTTTGACATCCCCTTTAGGCGTAAAAACAAAAACCTCATCGGTGAACAGGTCGATCTTCAGGTTTTCCATGAACTCATCGGGATCCTGTGTTTCCTTCTGCCAGTCCAGAAGCTGGCGCAGCCAGGACAGCTTGCCGTCCAACTCATCTACCTGCTTTGGGCCTTCCTTGTATTTGTAGTGAGCGGCGATACCAACCTCTGCAACCTTGTGCATTTCCCAGGTTCTGATCTGTACCTCGAAGGGGATGCCTTCATGACCAATCAGCGTGGAGTGCAGGGATTGGTACATATTCGGTTTGGGCATGGAAATGTAGTCCTTGAACCTGCCAGGCATTGGCTTATATAATTCATGCACCAGGCCAAGCACGGCATAGCAGTCCTTCACTGAATCCACTATCACCCGAATGGCGAACAAGTCAAAAATCTGATCCAGATCCTTGTTCTGGTTTTTCATTTTGTTGTAGATGCTGTAGAAATGCTTTGGACGCCCGTCGATTTGGGTTTGTATCCCCAACTCCCTTGATTTTTCTGCTACGGTTTCGATGATCCTGGCGATGTATTCCTCGCGTTCCTTACGCTTCTTGGCGATTCTTTCCACCAGGTCGTAATAGGCCTTTTCATCTAGATATCGGAAGCACAGATCCTCCAATTCCCATTTGATCTTATAAATCCCCAGCCGATGTGCCAGGGGCGCATAGATGTCGATGGTTTCCCGGGCGGTTTCAAGTTGCTTGTCCCGGGGCTTGAACTTCAGTGTTCTCATGTTGTGCAGACGGTCAGCCAGCTTGATGATGATCACCCGGATATCCTTGGACATGGCCAAAAACATTTTCCGGAAGTTTTCAGCCTGAATCTCCTGCTTGTTGGTGTAGGGCAGCTTTGTCAGCTTCGTTACCCCGTCCACCAGGTTCGCAACCTCTTCGCCAAAGTGCTTCAGGGTTTTTTCATAGGTCAGCTCTGTATCTTCAACGGTATCATGCAGCATGCCGGCCACGATGGTGGTAGTGTCCATTTCCATTTCAGCAAGAATATAGGCCACCTGTAACGGATGGGTTACAAAAGGCTCACCTGAGCTTCTTTTCTGCCCTTCATGGGCTTCCTTCGCAAAGTGGTAGGCTTTGTCGATCAGCTCTCTGTTATACTCTTTTCCGGTTGAGTCCAGTTTGTCCAGCAACCTTTTGTACTCTTTAATCATGAAATCACCGTCATTCAACCACCTGCTGCAGCGTCTGTAAAAATGAATACAGCTGTGAATCCTCCAAAGATGCTTTTTCCAGGATCTCGGTCAGCTTCAGATCATAATCTCCTTTTTCAGTACAGGCAAAACGGATAATATCCAGTTCATCAAAAATAAACATTCCGGATAACAGCTTGAAATAATTCATCCTGACCTTGCCCAGGCTAAGCTGCTGCGACAGATGGAACAGCTGCCCGCGGTTGAGTGTTTGGCTTCCGAGCGTTTGAAGGTGCCGATACAAAACCGCCAGATCATCCCTGGAAAGCTTGATATCATCAGGCCTTACCCTGTGAGTATTAATCCCAT
>JAAYJG010000245.1 GCA_012523055.1 Ruminiclostridium sp.
CAGGTGTGGATGAACCCGTGGTACTTGTCATGGATAGGAAACCACAGGTGTATTATACCCTGGCCGATGACTCGGTCAATTTCCGTAAAACCCCCGACGGGGAAGTGCTTGCAAAGCTGACAGAACCAGGGCTGCTGCTGCGATATCTCGGGAACACCGAAGACCAATGGCTGAATGTGGAGTATTTCGAGGAAAACCGGAAGGTACAGGGTTGGATCCATGAGACAATGGTTTCCCGCTGGGATGCAAGAAAGAATTCTCTGGAGTATCTAAAGCCAGGAGATAAACTCAGACTGTCGGCATCAGAAATTCCCATCTTCACCTGTGAGATTGTTGGGCTTGAACAGGCCGAGGACGGAACCGTACATATAATCCTGAAATAAACAGACTTCCAATAGATACAAAAACCCCCACCTTTGTTTGCGGGGGTTTTCGTACGTTTTTTACTTTGTAGAAACGCTTACAGTTCATCTTCAGTTGAACGGGTCATTCCATGATCTTGAAACAATATAATCGTGCATTATTTGTCAAAATGCTTTCATGCAAATAAAAAATGCTTGAATATTTTGTGCATTTATTATACACTCCATTTGTGCGGATTTTTTCACATCCGGGTTCCAGGATGGCTGTATGTAGTTGCGCACAGTACGGGGGAGGGAATGAAAATGAAAAAGGTGACCATTCAGGATGTGGCTAAAGAGCTGAATCTATCCAGAAATACGGTTTCAAAAGCGTTGAACAACAGCGATACGGTCACCTATGAAACCAGGTATTATGTCATTGAAAAAGCATATGAAATGGGTTACTCCAAACTATCCCCCGCGGTTTTAAGCCAGTTCAAAATCCGCGATAAGATTGACGCGACAAAAACCATTGTCGTACTGGCCAGAAGGGAAATATCCTTCTTCTGGAACAGCATCATCATGGGGATTTCCGATGAACTCAACAAATACGGCTGTAAGCTGCAGTTCAATTTTATCAGCGAGCAGGACGAAAAAAACCTTTCTGTTCCTCTCGATTTTCAGCATGATGTCAGCGGCGTGATCATTCTCAGCGTTTTTTCAAAGGAATATATTCATCAAATCATGAAAAAAAATCTTGCCACAGTGTTTCTCGATTGCCCGAATAATCCTGAAATCGTGAACAACTACGGAGATATTATTATTTGCGAAGGTAAGAACAGCATTAAGAAAATCACTTCTTCCCTCATCTCAAAGGGGCTTCGAAAAATTGGGTTTATTGGTGATGCAACCTATTGCAAAACCATCAGTGATCGTTACGAGGGCTACCTCGAAGCCCTCGCCGACGCAGGCATTCCATATGATGAGTCCATTGTTGCCGCATATCACAATGAGCGCAAATTTTATAAGACCGAAGAGGTTAAAAAAGCCATCAATCGATTCGCCAGCATGCCGGAGGCCATTGTCTGCGCCAACGATGATATCGCGCTGGATGTGATTCGATGTCTGAAGGAAAAAGGGCTGACGGTACCGCAGGATGTGGCGGTGACCGGTTATGACAATGTTGAAAGCATGGCACAGGTTGAACCCTTCCTGACCACCGTCAGGGTTGGAAACCAAAGGCTTGGCAGAAGGCTTGTGCAGCAGCTGATCTGGAGGATTGAAAACCCTACGTTCCCCAAAGAGATGGTACATATCGGTGTGGAGGTTATCTTCCGCAAATCTTCAGAAAAGGGCTCCGTGTAAACGTGGCGTCATAAGCCTTCATTCACGCATTTGCGCAACACTCCGAGATACTCCTCGCTATGGCAACATATCGGCAATTTCTTCGAACCAGGCTCTGCTTGGTTACAGTCGCATCACAGCATTCATAATCTGTAAACTTCTTTTGTTGGAGATCTTCATGACCGACCATTTCAATCACGACGGCCGCACAAAAAAGTGTGCATTTTATTCACAGCATGTTACCAGATAACGATGAATATATGAGGAAACATTTATCGTAGAAAAGGTTTCCTCCAGGGAAAAAGTTTTCGGTTTTCGTGATTTTTCATAAAGAAAAGCAAATTGTATACTTGTATTTCGGTTCAAATGTATAGACTTTATCTTGAAATTTTTATCCAGCTGTGCTACAATGCACACAGGATAACCAAAAATGCTTCATAAAATGCACTATAATGCAACCTTTAGTCGGAGGGGGGGAGATCTTGCTTGTGTAAACCAAAACAGGTTTATCAACGATTCATATTAGTTCCGATCCTGATCTCCCTTTTACTTGGCCCAATGCTTCCGGGTCAGGCTGTCGAACCGCCTGAAAATGCTTCGACGGAAGTATTCAGGGAACTCCTCGGTAAGGCAGCCCTTTCGTCTGTCAGCTACCGCGATTATTGTTCAAATTATGATATTGGGCTGAAGCCCAGGACTGAGATCGTGATCGATGCCAAAGACTATGTCCGGGCAGAGGGCATGGAAGTACTAGAGTACATAGATTATCAGGACATGGAAGGTACTTCTGTATTCACCGATGAAAAAGGGATCATCGAGTATGAAGTTGATATTCAGCAAGAGGGCTTCTACAGCCTTTCTTTGCAGTACTATCCTGTCGAAGGAAAAAGCGCATCCATCCAAAGGTCCATTTTAATCGATGGTGCACTGCCTTATGCACAGCTTGGCCTTGTAGAGTTTTCACGCATTTGGGTCAATGCCGTGGACGAGTGGGAGCGGGACAACAGGGGAAACGATCTGAAGCCCAGGCAAGTCGAGGCTCCGCAATGGGTCAGAAGCTACTGCTATGACAGTGAAGGCAGCGAAACAGAAAAGCTTTCGGTCTTTCTTACCAAAGGAGTTCACACCATCACGCTGTATTCCAGAAGGGAACCAATGCTGTTAAGACGTATTTTTCTGGATAATCCCGGTGAGCCGCAGGGTTACAGCACAGTTGTTGCACAGCAGAAAGCTGACGGAGCCACTGACTCCAGCCAACAGCTGATCACGATTCAGGCCGAACAGGCCAACAGAAAATCCTCTCAAATGCTCTATCCCTATCATGACAAATCTTCACCGGCTGTCACACCCTACAGCGCAAAAGAGTTGAAAAACAGCAGCATCGGCTCCAACAGCAACTGGCGCATTATCGGCCAATGGCTGGAATGGGATTTTGACGTTAAGCAATCCGGTTTTTACCATATTACACTGCACCAAAGACAAAATTTTGTCCGTGGAATCTATACCTCCAGAAAGATTATGATCGATGGCGAGGTTCCTTTCAGTGAGCTGGCTGCATACGGCTTCCCCTATCAGAGCCGCTACCACCTTTCTACATTGGGGGACGACATGGGTGAAAGCTACCGCTTTTATCTTACACCAGGGCGCCATACGCTGAAAATGGAAGTTGTTCTGGGAGATTTCGCGGGGATCATCGGTAAGGTTCAAGAGGCGGTTCGGGATATCAATGCCATATATCTGAAGGTTATCCGTATCACCGGTGTACAGCCCGATAAATACCGGGATTACAATATTGATGACAATATTCCCGGGCTCCCCGAGGAAATCCAGCAGGCCAAGGCGAAGCTGGATGAAGCCGTTGCCGAGCTGCGGGCGGTTGCCGGTAAGGGAAGCGACCGTGAAGCGGTGCTGAACACGATGCAAAGGCAGTTGGAATACCTGTCAACGGATGTGGAACGCTTTCCGCTGATTCTGCAGGCTTTCAAGGTGGATATGAGCGCTTTGGGCAATTGGATAGCAGGCGTGATGGATCAGCCTCTGGCCCTGGACGCCATCTACATTCACTCGCCGGATACCCAGGTGCCAAAACCGAAGGATTCCCTGTGGGACAGGTTTGTACATATGGTGAAAACCCTGTGGTATTCCTTTGTGATCGACTATAACGCCATCGGCAACGTCGCCGCAGAGGGCGATGATGTAAAAAAGATTACCGTCTGGATTGGTTCCGGCCGGGATCAGGCCAATGTTCTGAAAGCTTTGATCGACGAAACCTTTACCCCAAAGAATAATATCAATGTGAACCTGCAGCTGGTGGACATGTCCATGCTGCTGCAGGCGACCCTGGCTGGGCAGGGCCCCGATGTGGCCGTTCAGGTGGGCAGCGATTTGCCGATGAATTATGGCATGCGCAGCGCGGTGGTTGATTTGTCAAAATATGACGAGCTTGCGGAAATTCGAAATCAATTCAGAAACAGTGCCATGGTGCCCTATGAATTTGACGGACATACCTATGCGCTTCCCGAAACCGAAACCTGCTTAATGATGTTTTACAGAAAAGATATTCTGGAGGACCTGGGGATTGCAGTTCCGACCACCTGGGACGAGCTGAACATCGCCCTGTCGGTGCTGGCAAAAAACCAGATGGATCTGGGCATGCTGCCCACTCATCCTACAATGCCGCAAATGGCCGAGCAGGTGTTTGCAATGTTTTTGTACCAGAACGGTGGCGAATATTACAATGAAACAGCCACAAAATCAGCGCTGGACAGCGACATCGCCATTCGTGCCTTTAAGAGGTATTGTGAATATTACACCGATTACAAGATTGAAAGGGACGCCCCGGTGGATCAACGCTTTCGTACCGGCGAAGCGCCCATTGTCATCTCGGATTTTACGCTTTACAACCAGCTTCAGGTATCCGCCCCCGACATCAAAGGTCTGTGGGGGTTTGCCATGGTTCCCGGTACAAAAAGCCAGGACGGAACCATCGATTACTCGGTTTCCGGAACCGGCTCCGCCGTTGTGATGATGCAGCAAACAAAGGATGATAAGTCCTCGTGGGAGTTCATGAAATGGTGGGTATCCGCGGATACACAAGCCCAGTATGGACGTGAAATGGAAGCCATTCTGGGCCCGTCGGCCAGGTACCCTACAGCCAATATACAGGCCTTCAACCTGCTTCCGTGGCCTTACGAGGATTATCAAACCCTGATGAATCAATTTGAATGGATGAAGGGAATCCCGCAGGTTCCGGGGGGTTACTATTCATGGCGCAATGTGAACAATGCCTACTACAGGGTGGTTATCTCTGAGGGCGCCCGCAAGATGCAGCCCCGGGAAGCGTTGATGGAATATGTTCGGTATATCAACGATGAAATCACCTTCAAGCGAAAGGAATTCGGCCTTCCAACGACGGAATAGAGGTGAAGTATGAGCAAGGCACCACTAAAAACAAAAAACGAATGGTCCCTGTGGGCCCGGATGAAAAAAAGCCGGACGCTGTATTTCATGTTAGCGCCATACTTTCTGCTGTTCTTCTTCTTTACGGTGCTGCCCGTATTAACCTCGATGGCGCTTAGCTTTACTACCTTCAACGTGCTGGAGCCTCCTGTTTTTACAGGCTGGTCAAACTATGTGCGCCTGTTTTTAGATGACGACATCTTTAAAATCGCAATTAAAAACACGCTGGTTTTCGCGGTGATCACCGGCCCTATCAGCTATATCATGTGCCTTATGTTCGCATGGATCATCAACGAGTTCAAACCTCGAACCAGGGCGGTGCTCACATTGATCTTCTATGCGCCGTCCATCTCGGGCAACGCATATCTGGTGTGGAATCTGATCTTAAAAGGGGATCGGTATGGCTTGCTGAACGGTTTGCTGATGGAGTTAAACGTGCTTGAGATCGCGAAGATCTGGATGAAGGATGAAAAGTATGTACTGCTGTTTCTGGTGATCGTGCAGCTGTGGCTCAGCCTTGGTACCGGGTTTCTTACCTTTATTGCCGGTTTGCAGACCATCGACAAATCCCTTTATGAAGCGGGCGCGATGGACGGCGTCAAAAACCGCTGGCAGGAGCTGTGGTACATCACGCTGCCATCTATGAAACCGCAGCTCATGTTCGGTGCCGTCATGCAAATCACTCAATCCCTGGCCATTGCAGATGTTTCGATCAACCTTGCGGGAAATCCCAGCGTCAATTACGCCGGGGCTACCATTGTGACGCACCTGATCGATCTGGGATCGATTCGTTATGAAATGGGCTATGCCTCGGCCATTGCAACCATTCTGTTCCTGTTGATGATCGGTACGAACAAGCTGGCACAAAAAATACTGCGAAAGGTGGGAACATGACATGTCGCGTAAACTTCTTCGGATCATGAAGCCAAAGACAGTCAATCGTTCCCTGGCAGGCAATCTCTCTCTGTTCCTGTTCCTGGGGGTCTGCGGCATTTTTATGGCCATGCCATTGGTTTTGATCATCTGTAATGCCTTCAAACCCTTGGATGAGCTTTTCCGATACCCACCCACGCTGTTTCCGCGAAACCCCAGCCTGGACAATTTCTCCGATTTGACCGTACTGATGTCCAACTCGTGGGTTCCGTTAACCCGATACATATTCAACACGGTGATCATCGTCGGCGGAGGTACCGCCGGCCACGTGCTTTTGGCCTCGCTGGCCGCCTATCCCCTTGCAAAACGTGATTTTCCGGGTAAAAACCTGTTATTCAGCATCGTTGTGCTGTCCATCATGTTTTCATACCAGGTAACACAAATCCCGAACTACCTGATCATCTCAAAGCTTGGGATCAACAACACTTACCTGGCGTTAATCCTGCCCGCGTCCGCATACGGCCTGGGGCTTTATCTGATGAAGCAGTTTATGGAGCAAATTCCGGATTCATTGCTTGAATCGGCCGTTCTCGATGGTGCGGGGGAGTTCCGCATTTACTGGTCCATTGTCATGCCCAATGTGAAGCCTGCATGGTTAACCCTTGCCGTGCTGCAGTTTCAGCAGATGTGGGGGAATACCGGCAGCATGTTCCTGCGTGACGAGGAATTAAAGCCGCTGCAGTTCTCGCTGCAGCAGATCATCAATGGCGGGCCGGCAAGGCAGGGCGCGGCAGCGGTTGTCACACTGCTGATCGCCGCGGTACCCATAACGTTTTTTATGCTTTGCCAAAGTAATATCATTGAAACCATGGCCACTTCCGGCATGAAGGATTAGGAGGAGCAGCATGAAGCCAAAGCGCTGCACACAAAACGCACGGCACCCATACAAGCACAGCCAACCGGTGATATGTCGCTTTACCACCCGTGTTTTATCGTGCCGTTCAGCGCGTTTGTGTACAGGGATAACTCGGATTTTCATACTGGCTGTTGTCCTTTACATGCTCTTCCCGGGCATTCAAACATTTGCAGTGGATAACGTTCCTTACCATACCTACAATTACGATTATTGGGGAGATGTTTACTATACCCCGGCTGCGTATGTCCCTTCCGGTAACTACTCGGGGGATGAGCTGGGCGTAGGCTCGTTCAGCAACCCACAGGACATCTTCGCCGCACAGGATGGCCGCATCTATGTAGCCGACACCGGAAACAACCGTATTGTCGTGATCGACCGAAAACTCAATTCCGGTACGGTGATTGATGGCTTTGTCAACCAGGGTACAGCCGATACCTTTACTACACCTTCGGGAGTTTTTGTTACCGAAGATAATGAACTCTACATTGCCGATACCGACAATTTAAGGATTGTTGCCCTGAACAGCGATGGTTCGCTGCTGCGGATTCTTGAAAACCCGAAATCCGAGGTTTTGGGGGAAGATTTTGTGTTTGCGCCGTTGAAGGTGTCGGTGGATTACGCAGACAGGGTTTATACCGTTGTGAAAAACATGTTCCAGGGCATTATGGCCTTCGATGAAAAAGCTAATTTCACCGGTTTCACCGGAACGATCAAGGTGAATATCAGTGTTTATGAAAAGGTGTGGCGTTATCTTTCGACAAAAGCGCAGCGGGAGCGGCAGATACAGTTCATTCCCACCGAGTTTACCAATGTGGATATGGCACCCGACGGCTTTGTTTATGCCACCAATTTTGATCCGAAGGGCGAGCAGTCGGTGCGAAGACTGAACCCCAAGGGGCAGGATATCATTAAAAAGCGCGAGGGTCAGTTCCTCAGCGGGGATGAATACTGGAGAATAGGACGCGAATATGCCGGCCCGTCCAGAATCGTGGATGTGGTTTATCGCGGCAGTGGTATCTATTCCATTCTGGATACTACCCGCGGGCGCATCTTCACCTACGATCACGAAGGAAACCTTTTATATATCTTCGGCGGAAAGGGCAGCCAGGACGGAACCTTCAGAAACCCCACCGCCATCGAGGTGCTCGATGACAGGTTTCTGGCATTGGATGGACACCGCGGTGAAATCATGGTGTTCACGCAAACAGAATACGGCAGCCTGATCAACCGGGCCACAGCGCTGAGGTATGACGGTGATGAGGCCTCTGCGGTGCAGCTTTGGGAGCAGGTGCTCAAGCTGGATTCCAATTTTGAACTGGCCTATAGCGGTATCGGAAAATCGCTGCTGGCAGCCGGGGATAACAGGAAGGCCATGGACTATCTGAAGCTGGGCATGGACAGAGAGTATTATTCCATCGCTTTCAAACGCTACAGGGATGATTTGCTGAAGGAAAACCTCGGGGTTGTGCTAACCCTGCTCGTGGTTGCCATCGCAGTGCTTCAGGTCCGCAAGTTCGTGCTGAAGTCCAGGAAGAAGGGGGCGGTTACTGTTGAATAAGGAAAAGCTGTTATACCCGTTTTATGTTTTATCCCATCCCTTCGACGGTTTCTATGAAATCAGGCACAGGGGCAGAGGCAGCATACCGTTGGCACTTTCGCTGGTGTTTTTGTTCGGTCTGTCCTTCTCCATTACCAGAAGATATGCCGGCTTTGTTGTAAACGATGTAAACCCCCGCTCGGTCAACAGCATCATGGAGGTTATTGGTGTGATGCTGGCTGTGATTCTGTTTTCAGTGGCAAACTGGTCTGTCACCTGCTTAATGGAAGGGGAGGGAAGGTTCAGGGACATCTTCACCGTCACCGCGTATTCCATGCTGCCAATGGTTTTAACCTTTATTCCCGCCACCATTTTAAGCTGGTTTATCGCCGCCGACGAGGAAGCATTTTATTACCTGATCACAGCGGTATCCATCATATTCTTTGTAGTTCTTCTGGCCATCGGGATTATGACCGTCCATGGCTACAGCTTTGGAAAAACCCTGGTAACCTTTGTATTAACCTTTATATCCATCATCATCATCATTTTTATCATCCTTTTGCTGATTTATCTGGTAAACCAGGTTTACCTCTTTTTCGAGGGGATATATACCGAACTGATTTTGCGGGCATAGGAGGGCCGGTTGTGAATAAAAAGAAAATCCGTAACATCATCATATCAGCCGTTATCCTGCTGGTTGCCGGTTACGCAGCGTACATGTGCCTGCACTACTTCTTTTACAGGGAGTACAAACAGTGTCTGGCCGAGTATACCTTCGAGCCCGGAACGGAATTCCAGCCCCTGTCTGAAGCTTCGCCTTCCGTGACAGGGATGGTTCTGGCGGCTGAGAATGATGTTCTGAAACTATATACCAACCTCAAGACCACCGAAATAGCGGTTTACGACAAGAGATCCGGTGAAACCGTTTATTCCAATCCGCCCGATCGCAATGAGGATTCCATCGCCACCGGCCTGAACAAAACCGGCTTGAACTCACAGTTTGTGGTGACCTATTTGGATCATATGCTCACCTCCACCACCATGCACAACTTTGATTACAGCGTGGAGAGGGAACAGTTCAAGGTGGAAAGTGTGGACAACGGCTTGCGGTACATCTACCTGCTGGGTGATTTGACCAGCCCCACCGGGCTGGTGCCCCCGCTGATCACAGCCGAGCGCCTGGAGGAAAAGGTGTTGTCCCTGCTTGAGGAGAAGGATGCCAAAACCATTCGCAACAGCTATGTTGATTCAGCCGATCATCCCGGTTTCCTGGAGTTAACCCAGGGCAGCCGGAACAACCGTGTTGGCTTGTCAAAGATGAACCGACTGTTCGAGCAGGTGGGCTATACAGTGGCTGACTTTGATATTGACGCCGCTGCCGCCGAAGGGGGAGAACCATTAGTACGCACCACCTTTACCGTTGCGCTGGAATACCGCCTTGTGGGGGATCAACTTGAAGTGACCGTCCCCACCTCACAAATAGAGGAAACGGGCAGCGGAAAGATCACCAGCATCACGCTGCTTCCGTATTTCGGTGCTGGGGGAATGAACGAACAGGGATATTTGCTGGTGCCCAATGGCTCCGGATCACTGATCCACTTTAATAACGGGAAGAAAACCGAAAGGTATAACCAATACATTTACGGCATCGATGAAACCGCGCAATCTTATACCTCCATAGAAAAAACGGAAAAGGCCAGGATTCCGGTGTTTGGTATCAAGAGGGAAAAAAGCGCTCTGCTGGCCGAGATTTCACAGGGAGATACGCTGGCAAACCTTATTGCGATGGTCTCCGGGAACATTAACAGCTACAATTTCGTATACCCTGTCTTTACCCTGCGGGGAACCGATATCGTGTCCATGTTTGGCGTGGAAGGTGTGTCGGCGGACCTGCCGGTGGTTGAGGAAAAAATGTATCAGCTGGATCTGAAGGTGAGCTATGGCTTTTTGCAGCAGCAGGATGCCAGCTATTCGGGCATGGCAAACTATTACAGAAACCAGCTGCTTCAGCGGGGGCAGTTAACCCGGCAGGAAGCTTCGCAGGAGCTCCCGTTCTATCTTGATATCATTGGCAGCGTGAAGCGCAAGGAAAGCTTCCTGGGTGCGCCGTATATGGGGGTTTATCCCATGACCCGCTTCGATCAGGCACAGGAAATGGTGGAAATGTTTCGGCAAAACGGGGTGACAAACCTGCGGGTGAATTACCTTGGCTGGTTTAATGGTGGATATTATCACGACGTGGCTAAGAACATCAAGGTAGATAGAAGCCTTGGCGGAAAGAGGGATCTGCGCAGACTGGATGAAGACCTTACCGCATCGGGAAGTCGCCTGTATGGGGATGTCGCTTTCCAGCGAGTATCCTTTGAAAGCGATCATTACAACTGGAAAATGGAAACCGCCCAGTATTATTCGGGATATGTGGTGGCTCTTGGCCGCACGAACCCGGCCACCCTGCGGACCAGCAGCATGACCTACCATGAAGTGATGTATGACGTGCTTTCCCCAAAGTTTCTGGTGCGCCATGTGAATCGATTTGTGAACAAATTTGACAATGCAGGCATTCAGGGTGTCTCACTTCGGGATCTGGGGGATATGGTGCCATCCGACAAGCGCCGAAACAATGTGATCAACCGGGAGCAATCCAGGCAGATCATTCTGGCACAGCTGAAAAAGCTTGATGAGGCAAGCGAACACATGCTCATCAATGGCGGCAACGCATATACCTGGCCTTATGCCCGTGATTTGTCAAACATTCCTGCAGAGCATAACCCTTTTTATATTGTGGATGAGGAGATCCCCTTTTATCAAATGGTCATCCACGGGTGTATTGATTACACGGGCAGTGCCGTGAATTTAAGCGATAGCTACGACAAACAGCAAATTCTGCTGCGGATGCTGGAATATGGGCTGGCCCCGCATTTTACGCTTTCCTGGCAGGATTCAAGTGAGATGAAGTATACCGGGCTGAACGTTTTTTACACAACCCGGGTGGATACATGGCTTGAAGATGCTTCAGAGCTTTACAAACAGGCCAATGAGGTGCTTCGCCACGTTTCAGGCAGCACCATTTCAACCCATGACATTCTGGGAAAAGGTGTGAAGCGTATTCGTTATGACAACGGGTGCATTCTTTACATCAATACGGGTGAGACACCCGCAAACCATGACGGCATTACAATACCAGCCAGAGGCTATGTGCTGGAGGGGGTTCAGCAATGAAGACCACAGCAGGACCCGGCAAGAAGGCCGGTGAAAAACTGAATCAAAATCAAGGCAGTGAACGAGGCTTCAGAATCGGGTCAAAATCGACTGCGAAACCTGGGCTTCCAAAGGAAACTGCGGAAAAAAGGCGTCTGACGCTGGCTCAGAAAAAAGCAGTCTCAGGGCTATTGTTCATCGCACCTTGGGTGATCGGCTTCATTGTATATTATGCCAGAGGGATCTTTATGACCCTCAGGTTTGCCCTTTCAAAGGTGAACATCGCTGAGACGGGCGGATTTACCACCTCATGGGTGGGGTTCGGAAACTTCCGGTATGCTCTTATGGAGCACGGCACCTTTAATCAGATCTTCGTTGATTCGCTGGTGGACATTCTGATTGATGTACCCTTTATCATCTTTTTCAGTCTGTTCATCGCTATACTGCTCAACTCCCGGTTCAAGGGCAGAGGCATTGTCCGCGTCATCTTTTTCATCCCCATTCTTTTGGGTTCGGGCGCGATTTTAGAGACGCTGACACTGGCAACCGAGAACATTCAGCAAGGCGCAAGTGCCATGGTTGCTGAATTTTCACCTCCGACAGGTGTGAATGTGGACTATTTTATCGGGATTCTGATCGAACTGGGCCTGCCGATGGAAATTTTGGATTATGTGGTTGGCCTGGTGTCCCGAATCTATGATATTGTCAGGTCATCCAGCGTACAGACCGTGATCTTCCTGGCCGCGTTACAATCCATCTCTCCGGCGCTGTATGAGGTTTCAAAAATTGAGGGCGCAACCACCTATGAAACCTTCTGGAAGGTTACATTTCCCATGGTAACCCCGTTAATCCTGACAAACGTGGTTTACACCATTGTCGATTCCTATATGAGCAGTGAAGTGGTTACAGTGGCCATAGATACGGCCTTTAACCTGTATGAATATGGCCTCAGCTCGGCTATGACATCACTGAGCACAGCCGTTGTGTGTGTGATACTGACAGTAGTTTGTGTGCTGCTGTCAAAGAAGACTTTCTATTACAATTGATCATTGCTTCCGGTTGGCGGGTTCAATTTCTCAAAGCAGGGAAATTGAACAGAACAGCAGAACCGGTATAAAACATGGGAGGAGTTTTCATGATAACACAGCCCAAACAGATAGCCATCAAAATAAAGCAATCCCTTGGTGCTCTTTCCAGGATAAAAGAGGATGATGTGGTTCAAAACAAAGCTGCAAAGCTTGTTCACCGGGGCAAGGGTTTTCTGTATTCTGTTTTCCGGCTGCTGATTTTAACCGGTATCTCCTATGTCATTTTGGGTCCTCTTATTTCGATTTTCAGTAATTCCTTCTTTTCATCATCGGACCTTTACAATCCTTCGGTCTTTCTATTCCCGCTGCGTCCTACACTGGAAAACTACAGGCTGTCCTTTATGCGGCTGGATTACTGGAATACATTGTATAAATCCGTTATCTATATTGTCCTGATCACTGTCATTCAGGTTTTTATCACCTCGATGGCCGGGTATGGCTTTGCCCGATTTGAGTTTCCGCTGAAAAAGCTGCTGTTTGGATGCGTTGTCGTCACCATTGTACTGCCTGCTTATACCATCATGATCCCATTGTATCAGCACTTCAGGGAGTGGGATTTTTTATGGCTGTTCAAAATTTTCACCGGTGAAAGCCGTAACCTGCTGCAAAGCGCGAAGCCCATGTACCTGATGAGCCTGTTCGGCTCGGGGCTTCGATCGGGCTTGTATATTTATATCTTCCGGCAATTCTTCCGTGGGCTTCCAAAGGAGATTGAGGAAGCGGCGCTGATCGATGGTGCAGGCACCTGGTACACCTACTTTCGGATCATGCTGGTCAATGCCATACCCTCCGTGCTGACGGTAACCGTGTTCTCTTTGGTATGGCAGTATAACGACATGTTTTATGCGGGGCTGTTTTCAATTCCGACGGATCAGAACATTGCATACCGGCTTTCCACTATTGCCGCGACCATTCAGTTTGTGGACAAAATAAGAGATCCGCTGGTAGTGCAGCTTTATGTCTATGCCGGGGTGGTGCTTGTGCTGCTGCCCATTTTGATCTTGTATTTGTTTTTGCAGAAGTATTTTATGGAGGGCCTGGAACGGAGCGGTATTGTGGGGTAGCCTCCGTTCTCTCCCTCTTTAAAATAGTCATTTTGGAAGGAGATGTTAAAATGAAAAAAACCCAGAAAAGACTGATCGCATTGCTGATGGTGCTTTCAATGGCAGTATTGACCGCAGCATGCACAACACCCGTGGCACAACCCCCGGCAGTTGACCCGACGGCGGTTCCGGCTGAACCGACAAAGGCCCCTACACCAACTCCGGTACCCGAAAGGTATGAAGCCTTCGACTTTGGTGGAAGAACCATCAAGGTAGGCGTCTGGTGGGATTTCTTCTACACCAGCAAACATACCGCCATCACCGACGACCCAGGCATGACAAACTCAGAAACAGCAACGATGAAGCTGGAAAACGTAAGAAGAATAGAAAAGAAATACAACTGTAAAATTGATTATGTCAACCTCGGCTGGGATCCCATCATCGCCAGCATCAACACTTCCATTGCCGCTGGAAACCCGGAATGCGACATTTACCTCACAGACCTGCAATTTGGTATACCGGCAGCCATCAACGGCCTGGCACAGGATCTGAAGGCTATTGCCCCCAAAAACAGTGACATGTTCAATGAGAAGATTATCTTCCAGCCCATGGAAGCTCTGGGCGGCACCTATTTCGTAAAGGAGCAGGGCCTGCCACAGGACGGTATTTTCCTGGGCTACAATGGGACTATGGTCAATGAACTGGGGTTGGAAGACCCGCAGGCGCTCTTTAACAAAGGCCAATGGACCTGGGATAAGTTTGCCGAATATTGTAAGGCCGGAACCCGTGATACCGATAATGACGGCACCACCGACATTTATGGCTTTGGCGGTGTGTTCCCTTACCTGATCAATGGCCTTGTGATGAACAATGGCGGCGGAATTGCGGTATCCAAAACGGAAGGCCTCAGTTCAAAACCAGTTGTTGAAGCCTTCGAATTCATTAACAGGTTGTATAACGTGGACAATTCCGCCAGACCATGGAATGCGGACGACTGGAATGATAATCTGCTGGCATGGTCCGATGGTAAGGTTATGTTCTATACCGGCGTGGCCTGGGTGAACAGCCAGGAAATCACTGCGGCTGCCAATGAAGGCGGAGCCATCCCATTTGATTTCCATGTAATTCCCTATCCACAGGGACCCAGCGGCGACGGTACTATTTACACCCCGGTTGCTGGAAACTGGTACATCGTTCCTTCTGGTGTCAAAGAACCAACAAAGGTTCTGCAGATTTTTGAAGAATACATGAACTGGCATGGCGGCAAAACCGACCTGAGAGACGATTCTTCCTGGTTTGAAAGCTGCTTCCTCACTGAAGCCGATGTTGAAATGGCCTTCAAGTGCGGACAGAACATGAAGGTGGATCTGTGGGATTCCATGAAGCCGACCTTTGATATGGGCAGCATCTGGTGGCCGGTCGTCGTTGAAAAAACCTCCACGGTTTCACAGGCGATTGAAGCTGCAAAACCGACCCTGCAGGATGCGTTGAACACATTCTTCAAATAGTAGCTTAATATTAATAGAGTTGCGGGGGCTTTCCCCCCGTGGCTGCATCTGTTCATTTGCCGGGGTTTACCCTGGTTGAAAAATCTGGTTTTGGGAGATGCGGTTGTATTGAAGCGGCTGCATCTTCCGACCTCTTTCATAAAGCGGTGCACCGGAAGGGAACCATGCTGGCGTCTGAGCGTGATCCCGTTCGGAGCAGGGAACCCAGCGTTTCGTTTGCGGCAGTAAAACGGGGGTTTATAAAAATGAAAAAATGCAGAGCATTCATTGCGATGATGATCCTGTTAAGCTGTTTTTCAGCTTGTGACAGCACCAGAGGGCAACAACAGGGGAAAGGCCAGGTTCAAATAACCGGGCAAAATGAAAACAATGAGGAAAATACACAGCCTATGGCACAGCCAACACAAATCAATGGTAACGCAACCAATCAGATTCAAAGCGGGGGTGGTGCTTCAACAATGCAGCTTTCGGACTTCAAGCTGATCATTGAGGCAGAGGAAGCGGAAAAAACGGGAAGCGTCAGGGTTGAAAGCAAAAAGAAGGGTTTCACAGGCACAGGCTATGTGATCGGGATTGAAGAACCTTCGGATACAGTTGTCTTTACTGTAACCGTGCCCACTGACGGGGCTTATGATTTGAATTTTATCAGCGCAAGCTATTCAGGCTATAAAGAAAACAACATTTTGATCGACGAAGAATTTGTCGGTGTGGTTAAGACAGAGAGCGAAGAATTTTCACAATCTGTGCTGAGGAAGGTATTTATGACACAAGGAGAACATGAAGTGAAAATGACAAAAAGCTGGGGATGGATTTATCTGGACGCTTTGGAGGTCACTGCTTCCGAGCCGGCAGACCCAGCCCTTTATCAGGCTCAGACAAAGCTGTGTGATGCGAAAGCATCGGCTAATACCAGAAGGATGATGAACTATCTTTCAGACATGTATGGAAAGTACATCATATCCGGTCAATATGGCGACAGGGGCACGGAAGGGCCGGAGTTTAAAGCGATTAAACAGGCCACCGATAAAGTTCCCGCCATGATGGGCCTGGACTTTATTGAATATACGCCATCAAGAGCAGCCCATGGTTCTGTGGGCAAGGATATCGGATATGCCATTGATTTTGACAGCCAGGGCGGGATTATCACCTTCTGCTGGCATTGGAACGCACCCGAGCCCTATTTGTACAATACCACTGAAAAGCCCTGGTGGAGCGGCTTCTATACAAAAGCTACGAATATTAACCTGAAGAAGATCATGTCCGGTGATGATGAAGAGGGTTATAACCTTCTGATTCGGGATATCGATGTTATCGCTGAAGAATTGAAGAAGCTTGCTGAAAAAGATATTCCGGTTCTGTGGCGACCTCTTCATGAAGCGAGCGGCGGATGGTTCTGGTGGGGAGATTCCGGCCCCGAGCCCTATATCAAGCTTTACAGGCTTCTGTATGAACGGTTGACGGTCCATCACGAGCTTCACAATTTAATTTGGGTCTGGAACGGGCAGAACAAAGAATGGTATCCCGGAGATGATGTGGTGGATATCGTCGGCATGGACATTTACCCCGGAGAAAGGGTTTACTCGTCTCAGACACCAAAGTTTAACGATCTGAACGAATGGGTGCCCGGAAAGATCATCGCGCTGACGGAGAACGGATGTCTGTTCGATCCGGAGCTTGCCGTCAGGGACAACGCCATGTGGTCTTATTTTGGAACCTGGGAGGGTGAGTTTGTAACCTTGAACAATACCTATACCCTGTCCGAGAAATATACTGAAATCGACATGGTGAAAAAGGTTTACACCCATGAAAAGGTCATCACACTGGATGAACTGCCCGATCTGAAAACATATCGGCTGGAATGAGCCGTCATTATTGCTTTCCCTTTATCTTAGCCTGGAGTCAGGGTTGCGCCTCCCCGAATAGGTTCATCGGGGAGGTTTCTTTCAATATCTTAATGGTGCATACTGGTTGATGTTCACAGGTAAGCAGGCACAGCATACTGAACGAAGTGAAGGATCTTGCATTTCTCCTGACAAGATCCTTCGCTGCACTCAGGATGATATCGCTGCGCCAGGATAAAGCTCATACCTGTGTAACAACTTTTAAACCTATTAAACAGGAGTGTGAACAGTCCCCCACAACCCAGTTGTCAGCAAACGACACGAAACCTTGACAGGTTTCACAGGAGTAACGCATACTGCACTCCTGTTTGACAAAAACCTTTAAATAATTGCATTCTTGGCAGTGAATGGTTTATACTGAATTCAAATGTTTTATAAACAAAAAGATTCATACACGACGATTTTTTCTGTGCGGGTGGAAAGGATGGGGAAACGGTGGATTCGAACTTAATTCAGTACATTCAAAATGACAGGTTTGCCAAACTGGTGGGAACAAAGCTTGTCGAGCTAAAGCCCGGATATGCCAGGGTACAGATGGAAGTCACGGAGAATCATCTCAATGGCGTGAACATGGTTCAGGGCGGCGCTATTTTTTCGCTGGCCGATTACGCGTTTGCTGCGGCATGCAACTCTTCGGGCATGCTTACGGTAGGCATTAATGTGAATATTTCATACATCAAATCGCCCAGGGGTAAGGTTCTTACAGCCACTGCGAATGAAGTTTCATCCGGGAAAAAGATTTGTACGGTTCATATCGATGTTCGGGATGAAAATAACGATTTGATTGCAGTCGTCCAGGCAACCGGATACAGGAAATAGACTGTTTTGGGCTTTTCACTGAAATTCAGGCTTTCTTACGCTGGAATTTTCTTGATTCGATTGCTGGATGTTGGGGTAAGTTTTAGTTATGAAAAGGAAGAAGCTCGTTGGAAGAAGTTTACGAATATTTTACCTCATGCTCGCAGGCACAGCGCTGACGCATCTGTTTTATGTTTTCTATTTTTATGCTGTTGGCAGTTATTTTATGTCCATCTTTAACGTGTTTTCCGTTGCCTTTTACATAGCTCTCTTTATTGTTTTTCTGAACAGAAAATATTTGGGTGTCATGATATTCCTTTTTATAGAGGTCTGCGTACATTCATTTTTTGCTGTTGTTGCTGTGGGGCTGAACAGTGGGTTTGAATGGTTTATTATTTGTGTCGTCTTTTCCATATTTTTTGTCAAGGATATCACTCAGGCCAGCAGAAAGGTCATCTATGTGTTATATGCCTTTGCGTTTCTAACCATGATCAGCATGCGGCTTATTCCACATTACCTCGATATTTCAGTATTACGGGTGTATCCTTCGGAATCACAAAGCCTTTTTGTATTCATTTTTAATGTTGCCGTGGCATTTTTCCTGCTGATGTGCTTTTTGATCATATACCTCGATGATGTGGAAAAAGATAAAATTATCCTAAAGCGGCAGAATGCCCGCCTCCTCGAGCTGGCAAGGGTGGATTCGCTTACCGGTCTTTTAAACCGGCGGGCGATGAAACAAAGGCTGGAAAATGCTTTTTATGCAAAAAGTAATTACAATGTGGATTTTGTTATTGCCATCTTGGACATAGACAATTTTAAGCAAATCAATGATCAATACGGCCATTCCTGTGGTGATCAGGTGATCAAGAGGCTGGCGTCAATTATCCAGCGAAAAGTGAGAGAGACCGATTATGTTTCCCGTTGGGGCGGTGACGAATTACTCATTCTGCTGAACAAGTCCTCGATGGAGGGTGCCGTTTCAACGATGAAGAGAATTTTTTACCAGATTACCAATACAAAAATGAAATATGATCAATACAGCCTAAAGGTTACCGTGACCATTGGAATGTGTTCCAGCGAAGGATACTATTTACTG
>JAAYJG010000027.1 GCA_012523055.1 Ruminiclostridium sp.
AGAGTGCTACTTTCACATAGTAGAAGTCGTAGGTTCAATTCCTATATCCCCCACCATTTTTATGTCTTTTTAACTAAACCCGTGAACAAACTGATTGAGACCCTCACAGGTGCTAACCTCGGGCAGGGGAAGTTTTGTTCCCGGTAAACATGCAACAGAGTGATACAAGCATAAGTAAATTGAACAGTAAAACATGGGGATGTAGCTCAGTGGGAGCGCAAGCTGTGCGCAAAGCAGGCCCCGGTATCAGTCAGATAGTTCCGATAGCGACACCCGAAACGAGTCACGGCACGTGAGGGCAAAAACAAGCAAAATTGTGCAATATCCATAAAATGGGGGCGTAGCTCAGCTGGGAGAGCGTACGGTTCGCATCCGTAAGGTCGAGAGTTCGATCCTCTTCGTCTCCACCAAGAAAGCCAGTAAACTCAAGGGTTTGCTGGCTTTCTTTATTTCTAAAACGACGTGAGACTGCGAAAGTCCGCCGAAAAATGCTGAAACGCTAGGTTCGCATCTGTTTGTATATTATGCTGTATTGCCCCGCCAACCGACGGCCTGCTTGCTCCAAATTTTTGAATGACATTCTCATATCTCGCGTAAGCAAGATATTCATCTTCAATCGCCAATGTCAACATTTCTGGCAGTGTGTACGTTCGGTTTTCGTCAACCGCCTCAGCACCATATGGTGTCACGGCAAAAGCTGTTAATGAAGACGTATATAATGCGACAACACATATTACGATAACCAGTATTTTTTTCATGTTCGACTTATATGCACTCCAATAAGATAGAATAAAAGTATTTTTCACATTATATATTGCTTTTATGGCTGGAAAAGAATGGTATTAATACGGCTGCATTATCAGCAGAGTATTGTAATAATGAATTCACCAAAATTGCTATTTTGTTCAATCATTCTCTAAAGCAGTAATCTATACTTCTGTTTCAAGACAAATAGAGATGACCGCCCCCGACAATCGCAAATCGGGAGCGGTCAAAATGAATTCACCAACTGCAGTGTAGTACTATATCAAGAATTTGTCAATTGGGAATTTGATATATTTTTAGTGAATTTTATAGAAGATAGTACAAAGCGTAAATTCATGAATTACGCTATTGCTGACGGTATCTTTGATGTTCTTCGTAAAACCCGTGTCGGTATCGCTGGATTTCTCGCTCCGCCAGATAATTCCCTATATCAGTTCTCTCTATGCTTCACTTGATTTTTGGGGAAACTCAAAAGTAATACTCTCTTGACAATTTATACGTTTAATATTATAATTAGTTCAAATGAACTAACAAATTTAAAAATAGAGGTGGTATGCTTGAAGATTCTAGTTTATGGAGTGGGGTTTCTGGGCAGTTATCTGGCATATGCGCTGCATCGGGGCGGCAATGACGTCACACTGCTGGAACAGGGAAAACGGCTGAGTGAGTTAAAGGAGAAGGGGCTCGTTATCCGGCATTACATACAGCACAGGACAACCGTGGATTTTCCCGCAATAACGGACCGATTCCGCAGTGAAAACGCTTACGATATCGTTTTTGTCGTCATGCGGAGCAGTCAATTGGACAATATTCTGGCGGAGCTGTGTGAAAATAAGGCGAGCACATTTTTTGTACTGGTAGGCAACAATGCCACGGCGGAGCAGACGCAGAAGTATATCGACAAGCACGCCGTATTGCCGAAAAAAATCGTTTTCGGATTTCAGATGGTGGGCGGGAGATGCGAAGATGGAAAAACCATCAGTATCTATTGGGGTTTCTCAAAGCTGACGGGCAGAATAACGCTGGGTAGCCTGAAGGGTGATGATTCCTACAAACCCCTGATAGAGCAGGCGTTTTCAAAAACACACTACCGTATTGAGTACAGTCGGAATATGGACGCGTGGCTCAAGTATCATGCCGCATTTATGGTGCCTGTCGGGTTGGCGTGCTGCCATTCCGGCTGCAGCTTGAAAAAGATCGCGGGAGACAAAACGTTGCTGAACAGGATCGTTGATGCGATCGGCGAGGCTTATCGCATCTTGGATACCTGCTGCTATCCAGCCGAGCCCAAACAAAACGGAAAGCTGGTTCGATGGTACCGCTTCAAACGTTGTATGACGCTGAAGCTCATGTGTAGTACAGCCTTGGGCAGGCTGGCCTCCAGCTTCTTTGAAACGTCGGCCCGGGATGAAACGCAGAGGTTGTACGATGACTTTTCCATGTTGAAAGCAAAGACCGATATCGCCACCCCGGTATGGGATGAACTGGCGCGGTGCATGGAGAGATAGGATCAGAACGAATTGCAGGAGGTAAAAACGATGAAGAACAGCTTTACACTGAAAGAGATCATTGAAAGAATCACCCAGTACTTTGCGCAAAGTGATACAGAAATAAAAGAAGAATTTTCGGATATTTCAATGAAGCAGGTCTATTATATCGACATCATCAATCAATTAGACGGCCCTACGTTTCATAAGTTTACCAAGGCGCTGGGACTGAGCAAGCCATCGATCACGGCGATTGTCGATAAGCTTGTCACGGCTGGATATGTCGGTAAAGAAAAATCGTCGGAGGACAAGCGCTTGACTTATATCAGGCTGACGGAGAAAGGTAGAAGGGTCTGCCAGATGCATGACGAGATGCATGAGAGAATTCTGACGTGCTTCAGTAGGTACATTGACGAAGATGAGCTTGCCCAATTAATAACAATACTCAATAAAATAGTGCGTGGCCTGGCAAAGGAAGGCAAAGCGGAAAATAGTAAAGGAGGAGAAATATGAACAATACATTATTCATTGAGCTGAGCGACTATAACAAAAAGGTATTTCCGGCGCAGATCGTCATGTTTTTGGTCGGCACCGCAACTTCACTGTTTTTGTTTCTCAGCCCCGGCAAACTGTCGCTTACAATTTCCCTTTTTTCCATAGTACTTTTTTATTTATGGATCGGCGTTACATATCCTTTTCTTTTCAGGGCCCTGCTGAAAAGAAGCAGGCTCATGATACTGCTTGTTGCCGTCAGCCTTATGCTGGCTGTTTTCCTAACGGTCGATATTTTGTCTCTGAAAGATCATGAGAGCTTGATGATACGTTCGGATTCCCTGAGAACATATTGCTCCATTGGGCTTATCATCTGGGGTTTATTGCTTCATCCCGTCGCGGGCGTCATTCTAAGAGGCTATAAAAGCACCGCTTATGTTGGTGTCTATACATGCCCGACTGCGCCGTACGCAATAGGGGTATTGTCGATGATTCACCTGAATCAACTGGGAACGGTTATATTTATTGTCATATCATGTATCGCCGTTGTCACAGGAATCACGGCAGGATTGTATGGTATGAAAAAGGAACATGTCTATGAGGATATCGCGCTAATACCAATAGGCTTGTACGGTTTGTTGAGCATGTTAACAATGTAGGGCTCTCAGTTGTTTGCCGGATAATGAGAGTATGACCAAGCTGCTTAACAAGATAGTCAATTGCAATATCTTTGTGACCGATAAGTGCAACAACTGCTGAACGGATATGTATTGAAAACCGCCTTTTATATATCACACCCATGTAGTATGCCTTCTCCTCAGACCGAGTTTACCACTGCGCGGGGCTCCCCGTCCCGTTTTCATTCCTATTTGTGTCGCCGCGTCAGCGGCGAAATGGAGGTTATTATGATAAATCAATACATTGAAGATTCGCAACATATCTATGAAAACTGGAAGAAGCAAAAAATTAGTGACTTTGAAACAAAAATTTTTGATAGAGGAAAAGGACCAGTTCTTTTTCAAACACCGATAGCTAGTCATCTTGAGCCTTTTTGGGTACCGATTATTCTGCATTTTGAAAAAAAGCGAAGGATGATTACATATCAACGGCGGGAGTCAACTTCATTTCCGTTTAATGCATGGGACAGGGCTAAGGATTTAAAAATGGTCATGGATCATTTAGAAATTGAGCAATGTGATTTTGTCAGTCATTCCTCAGGTGCTCTTGCAACACTTCATTTTGCTTTAATGTATCCTGAAAGGGTTCGATCCATGGTTTTAATGAATGTTGCAGCCTACTATCCTAATTTACAAGGGCTTGTTGCATTTATGAGTGATAATTTTGCCCAGTTATTACCTAATTCAGTTGTATCATACTTATTTCTCATGTATCTTGCGAAGAGGGGTACTCCTGAATATGACCTCCATAAATATGCCTTCGGACAATTTAACCCTTTGAAAAAGTATATGAAGCACTCCCTTAATCACATTATTAAGACGCATGATATCAGGAGTAATCTGCATGAAATACGCTGTCCTGTCCTGCTTATAAACAGAACTGATGATAAGGTTGTTAGCATGGAAGCTATGGAATATTTAAATGCTCGACTTCCTGATTGTTATGGATTAAAAGCAGTGACAGGCGGAGGACACATGTTTCATTATACACATGCCCGCCCGATAATCCAATTTATTGAAGACTTTTACACAAAGATGCAATAAGAAGGTTTTGGATAATCGAATAGGCTATATAAGACAGAGTGATATGTGAACTGAGGGGCGCCGTCTTTTTAACCAATTTCTAATCGGTACGGATTTTCCATGAAATAGTTTAATAAGGCCCGTTTTACGCGCCATTTGGGAGAGCGTTCGGTTCGCATCCGAGAGGTCGAGGGTTCAACCCCCTTCATCTCCACCACATCTAAACCTCGTTATTGATACAATGACGAGAAGCCGAAAAGTCCAGCATTGCTGGGCTTTTTTGCATTTCAGAAGAAAAAATCGTCCCGTTTTGAGGGGCAATTTCTACGCCTTTTTTGCACCCTTTCGTGTCATTATGCACCAGAGGTTTTTCTTTGCCCTGCCTTTCGTGTCATAGTTCAAGAATCGTGTCATTATGCACCCAACATTTTGTAGCCCTCGTTACAGGTTGACCATTTCGCTAATGCATGATCTCACAAAACTATCTATCTAACTGTAGAAGCCTTTGGCACGAACTCTCTGATAATCTTAGTGACCAGAGAATTAGCGTCTTGGCTTTCATCTCCACACAAAATATCGAAAACCCGCTCCAAGACTTTCTTCTGCTCGATGGTAATGTTGGTTTGCAAATTAAGCGCCTTGTATTTCGTGCTTGACTGCTGTGTTCCGATAAGAATGTCCAGAGCGGCAATTAAATCGGTATGGTTGACTTGC
>JAAYJG010000246.1 GCA_012523055.1 Ruminiclostridium sp.
AAGGTTGATCTGCACCTCTACCTTTTCATCCCGCAGCCTCACTGTAAATTTAACACCAGCTTCACCCTGAGATTCGGTCCCAAATGCTTGCAGACTGAGGTTATCATTGATGCCATAAAAGGTCGCGGGTATCGGCAGCAAACCCTCCAGCCCTGACAATAGCTCGTCATCACCGTTCAGCACCAGCTTTCCATCCTGGTCCATCCCTTTGGTGATTTCAAGCTTGGCCCGCAGGATATTTTGTCTGGAGCCCAGCTTTTCGATGTGGGAAATGCCGATATTGGTGATCACACCAATTTTAGGACGGATGATCCGGGAAAGGTATTCTATCTCTCCCATTCCGCTCATACCCATTTCAAAAACCGCGGCTGTGTGCTCACGTGTCAGCTTCAGTACCGATAACGGCAGACCGATATGATTGTTAAAATTGCCCATGGTCTTGTGGACCCGGTACTGTGTGGACAGAATTTGGGCGATCATATCCTTCGTGGTTGTTTTTCCGACGCTGCCGGTAATACCGACAACCGGAATATGAAATGTATTCAGATAGTTGTGAGCCATCTCTCCCAGTGCTTTCACCGTGTCGGGCACAACGATGACCGCGCAGTCGGGAGGTGCCTGGAAAGGTATTTCAGAGACCACAATGGATGAACCCTTTTGAAACGCTGCATCGATAAACTGGTGCCCGTCAAACTTCTCTCCCCTGATGGCAAAAAACAGGCTTCCCTTTTCCAGAGTTCTTGAATCGGTACATACTTCATCCGCGCAAGCTTTCGCATTTCCATACAGCTTTCCGTTCATCCACGCGGATATTTTTTCTGCGTACAGTTTCTCCATGCTTCTCACTCCAACTCATCCAATATTTCCCTTACGATCTCCCGTTCATCAATATGTATCGTCTTGTCTTTGAACATCTGATAGGTTTCATGACCTTTTCCCGCCAGAACAATGACATCCCCGCTGCGGGCATTTTTCATCGCATACCGGATGGCTTCAGTCCTGTCCTCTATAACGATATATTCCCCTTTCGTCAGCTTGATGCCCTCTTCGATATCTCTGATGATGGCACCGGGTTCTTCCGTTCTTGGGTTATCGGAAGTGATAATTGTAAAGTCCGCAATTTCGCCGGATATTTGTCCCATCTGCGGGCGTTTTGAACGGTCTCGATCGCCGCCGCAGCCAAAAACGCTGACAAGACGCCCCGGAGCGAAGCTTTTCACCGTAGATAAAATGTTTTCAAGGCTGTCCGGGGTATGGGCATAATCGATCATCACCGTCCAGGGTCTTCCCGGGGCGGGAACCACTTCCGCCCTGCCTGGGATATGAATGTTTTTTAGGCCGGCGGCGATGTGCTCCCGCGGAATCCCTGTCATCCCCGCAAGCCCGATGGCTGCAAGCGCATTGTAAACACTGAAGGTTCCAGGAACTGAAACTTCAACCGGCATCGAGAACCAGGGGGTTTCCACATAGAATTCAACCCTGTCGGCGTGGGTCACCACATTGGTGGCCCTGATATCTGCCGGGTTTTGAATGCCATAGGTCAGGATGGGGCATTTGCTGCTTTCCATCACCCTTTTGGCATAAGGTGAGTCTGCATTGACCAACCCTCTTTTCGCCATGGAAAACAGAAGCATTTTGGAATGAAAATAGTCTTCCATATCCGGGTGCTCGTTGCCGCCGATATGATCCTGTGAGAAGTTTGTAAACACCGCGATGGAAAACTCGCAGGCTGCCACTCTGTTCAGCTTCAAGCCCTGTGAAGACACTTCCATGACAACGGTGTTGGCCGCTTTATCCTTCATTCTGTCGAACATTTCCTGAAGGTCCAACGATTCTGGTGTGGTCCTTTGGGCAGGTATTTTCTCGCTTCCGATGCTGTTGGCCACAGTCCCGATGATACCCACGGTCTGCCCGGCCTTCTCAAGAATGGACTTGATCATATAGGTCGTAGTGGTTTTTCCCTTTGTTCCAGTTATACCGAGCAGGGTGAACGCCCCCGACGGATGCCCGAAGAAAGCATCGGCCGCATGCGCCAGCGCGTAACGGGTATTCGGAACACGGATGACTGTCACCCCTTCATACCTTGGGACATCCTTTTGAACAATCAAAGCGGTCGCACCGTTATCCAGTGCCGACTGGATGAATTTATGCCCATCGGTCTTAAATCCGTCAATGCACACAAAAAGCGAACCCGGTACAGCTCTTCTTGAATCATATACCACACGCGTAATGTTTCTCTTTATATCTCCTTGAATACTGAGTATTGGTAAACCTTCCACCAGTCTTTCCAGTTCCATTCCCAAACCTCCGTTTCTGCGGCCATGCAGGTTAATTTCAGGCTTCGCCTGAAGTACCGCGCCGGCTAATCTGTATCAGTATGCTCGAACCAGATGGTTACCACCTGACCCTTGCTCAGTTCCTGTCCAGGTTCAAATTCCTGCCGGTGAGCCTGACCGATGCCTTCCACCTTGATGTTCAAGCCGGCATTTCGAAGCGTTTGTGCGGCTTCGTCAATATTTTTGTTCAGCACATTGGGCATTGTCACCGCCAATTCCTTTTCAGGCGTATAGGTGTACAGGATTACGGTGGACCCGCTGGGCACGGTGCTGTTCGGTTTGGGTGTCTGCTCCATGACAATGGCGTCATCACCCTTTTGTTCTCCTTCAACGGTATAGTTCAGTTCATACGCCTTTAATTTATTGATAGCATCCTTCAGTGCCAGGTTCCGAACCTCGGGGACATACATCTCTCTGAGCATGAGCCTCTTGTCCATTTCAGTATATTTCCGCTCCACCCTCAGGTAGTCCAGAATTTCCTCTGCCAGCTTTCCAGCCACCGGAGCAGCGATCATACCACCGGAGTGTGGGTAGACCTGTGGGTGATCCAGTATTACCAGCAGTGCGATCACCGGATCGTCCGCAGGAGCAAACAGTGAGAAGGATGCAATATACCGGCCTTCCGATTCTGTTTCTTTCGTTTCGGAGGTACCTGTTTTTCCGGCAATCCGGTAACCACTCACGTAAGCGTTTTTCCCGGTTCCTTCCGAAACAACCCCTTCCAGGATGTCTCGCAGCGTGTCGGAGGTTTGCTTAGAAATGACCTTGCGCACCACCTGCGGTTCTGTCTTTTGAATGATATTTCCTTCACTGTCACTGATCTGCTTGACCAATATAGGCTTCATCAGGTTTCCGCCGTTGGCAATGGCGCTGTATGCGGTCACCAGCTGCAGCGGCGAGATGGTGAAGCGCTGACCAAAGGATGCAACCGCCAGATCGATCTCAGTTGGCTTTTCCCACCATTGGTACTGGTCGGCACCAGGTTCTCCGTTTAGCGGAATACCGGTTTTCTCCATAAAACCGAAATTACGGACATATCTGAAAAATGGTTCAATGCCCACCAGGAGTCCTGTCTTTACAAATACCGGGTTGCAGGACTGATAGACACCCTGCCGGAAGTTCTCCGAGCCATGGCCACCGGCCTTCCAGCAATTGATATTGTGTCCTGCCATGGGAATGGCTGTACACACGAATTGGGTTTCAGGTGTTACGACACCTTCTTCCAGGGCGGCCGAAGCTGTGATCGCTTTAAAAGTGGAGCCTGGTTCATAGGTATCCATCAGGGCTTTATTCCGAAACACCGTTTGAAACAACAGATCAACGTTTTCCTGGCTGGCCTTGCCCTTCCACTCGATTTCTTCTGTCAGAAAATCGGGTTTTGCAAAGGGATCATTGGGATCATAATCCGGTTTGGAGGCCATTGCGAGGATTTCCCCGGTTTTGGGATCCATTACGATGGCGGCCGCCCCCCTTTTCAGTTTATAATCCAGCACAGCCTTTTCAAGGGTCTTTTCAGTAAAGTATTGAATGGTCTCATCGATGGTCAGATAAAGATCATATCCGTTCACCGGCTCGACATAGGTTTCAGGGCTGTATTTCACCTGTCGTCCGCCGGCATCGAATTCACTCATGACCATGCCGGACTGTCCTTTCAGGTCTTTGTCAAAGGTCTTTTCAACGCCGTTCAGCCCCTGCTCTTCATCCCCCGTAAAGCCAAGCACGTGGGAAGCCAGGGTACCGTTTGGAAAATATCGTTTGGAATCTTCGTCCACATAAATATTGGTAATGCCTTTTTCAAGCAGATATTTGCGAACCTCAGTACCAACTTCCTTGTCAACCTTACGTTTAATAAAGGACCAGGCGGCTTTGGACACCAACCGCTCTTTTACCACCTGGGGATCCATATCCAGTATATTACCCATATCGTTGGCAATTTCATCAATCTTTTCGGGGGTGTCCTTCATTTTATCCTTAAAGTCCTGCGGGTTTACTGAAATGGTTTCAACAGAAGCGCTGATAGCCAGTTCCTTCCCATTCCGGTCATAGATCGTTCCCCTTTTTGGGTTGATGATACGGTTGCGGGTTTGCTTCTGATACGCCATTTTCGAGTATTCTTCACCCTTTACAATTTGAAAGTAACCGACCCTCACGATCAGAACAAAAATGAGGATGGAATATGTAATCAACAAGAACAGTGATCTTTTTTTTACCTTCAGCGTATTGGTTGTCAAAACCAAAACCTCCCTGTTGGGCAATAAACAGCCTCTAATTACAAAAAAGGACTATAGATTGGGCGCGTTCACGAAGCTATTCGTAAAACTTGTCTTCAATCCATTGTCCATTTAATTTCTCCCTATATGTATATTCCTTACAGGCAGAGAACTTGCCTGCATTTTTCAACTGCCACCCCTGGTTTTCTGCCGCCATATTCGCCAAATGTAAGAATGAATACCCGGCTTCAGATTTCCTCATTCAAACAGATCTGAAAAAAAGGACATCAGGGTTGATTCTTCTTCAGCAGCCTGCAAGGTTATCGTACTGTAGTTGACCTTGGGAACATTCACAGGAATTCTCTGATAACTGTCCGGCATTTTCATATTCAGCCGCTCTTCAGCTATTTGGCGAATGTTCTCCTGGTTGATACTGGCACTGATTTCTGCCTGCAGCTTTCTGTTCTCGTCCCTCAATACCTCAAGCTGTGCGTTCATTGAAGCCAGTTCGCCGTTCATTTCGGTTATGGTGGCGAAACGACTGATCAACGTAAAAAGGATCAGAAAACCAACCACGATACAGAAAACCATTCTGCCCACCGGGTATCTGACGGGTTCGGGTACAACAACTTCCACCTTCCGCCTGGCGGGAGGCCTTCGCACCTGCTGTTCTTCCTGATGGTGCCGTTCGGGAAGCTGGGGGGCTGCCGAGCCATAGATATAGCGATTGGGTTCCATTACCTTCACCTCGAATCAAAGCTTAAAAACAACAAGCCCCGGGCCGGTTTGCACCTGGCCGCGGGTTTTGAAGTCAAATCAAGCTCTTTCGTTCACCTTTTTCTTGTGTAATGCTCGTTTTTCTTTTGTAAATCTTGTTTTTGGTTTTCCTTCGTACTTTTTATTTTCTTTTGTATCGTATGCCTTTATCTTTGGTGCGGATTTATTGTCAGGTTATCTTTGGTTCATGATTTAATCTTTTGTGCTTTTAATCCTTGATTTCAATGCAGGCACTTGTTCTGCTGAACAAAATGCATGAAATATTAGGATTTTCTCGTTAATGTAGTTAAATCAATGTTTTATCTTTTGTGCTTTCAATTTTTATCTTTGGTATTATGTCAAACAAGTTTTTTGGCTATACGTAGCTTCGCACTGCGGGCTCTATGGTTGCTTTCCAGTTCCTGTTGCGAAGGCAGGATGGGCTTTGATGGTGTGGCCTTCAGTTCGGCAACCGCGTTGCATACACATTTCGGAAACCCCGGCGGGCAGGTGCACCGGCCGGTTTTATCCCTTATAAACTGCTTTACAATTCTGTCCTCCAGCGAGTGAAAGGTGATAACACATAGTTTTCCGCCGGTTTTCAGGCAGTTGACCATTTCAGGCAAGGCCTGCTGCAAAACGTCCAATTCACGGTTTACCGCAATGCGTATGGCCTGAAAGGTTCTTTTTGCCGGATGCGGGCCCTCTCTTCTGGCTGCTGCCGGAACAGCCGCCTTGATGATGTCTACCAGCTGCTGCGTGGTTGTTATCTGGTTTTGCTTGCGGGTGCTGCAGATAAACTCCGCAATTCTGTTGGCCCATTTCTCTTCTCCGTATTCACGGATGATCCTCGCAATCTCTTCCTGCGGCCAGGTATTCACCAGAGCCTTTGCATCGAACTGCGCCTGCTGGTTCATTCGCATATCCAAAGGTGCGTCCTCGAGATACCGGAACCCCCGTTCTTCTGTATCCAGTTGATGGGATGAAACCCCCAGATCAACCAGGATACCGTCTACGGATTTTATCTTTTGTGCTTCAAGGGTTTGTCTTATGTTTTCAAAGTTCGCATGTATGGTTACAAAGCTCCCTTTACTGTTGACTTCACTTAATCTTTTTCCGGCTGCCGCCAGTGCTTCCATGTCCTGATCGATCCCGATCAGCAAACCGCCCAAACTCAATCGCTTCAATATTTCTACGGAATGACCGGCACCGCCGAGGGTACCGTCCACATATACACCATCTGGCTTGATTTCAAGCCCTTCTATACATTCATCCAACAAGACCGGTTTATGTGAAAATTCCATTTTTTCTTCCTGCGGGGTTAGAGCTTAATGTGTACTTCTTCAAGTGTTTTGCGTACCTTCATAGGTTCAGGGTTCTTATATATTGCCGGGTTCCATACCTCAACCTTGGTCATATCCCCGATAAACTGGATGTCCTTGTCCATTGAAGCATATTCCCGCAATTCCTGTGGGATCAGTATTCTGCCCTGTTTATCCGCCTCGCATTCAACTGCGTTGTGTACAAAATGATTATACGCGTCACGGTATTCTTCTACTGAGCCTGGCAGAGCCTCTCTTAATCTTTCAGTAAATCCGACCCATTCTGGTTCGGAAAAAATATAGAGACAAGGATCCAATCCTCTGGTAATATAGAATCTGGGGCCGAGGTCATTACGGAATGTGGACGGTATGATTACCCTTCCTTTGGGGTCCATTGTATTGGTAATTTTACCTAATAACAATCCTTTGTCACCTCATCTTCAGTAAAAACCGGGTTTTACGCCCCACTATCCACCACAACTACCCACTTTCCCCCACTACATTTGTATTTTACTCCATTTGGTCACCACTCGTCAAGCAATTAAACCAAACCTGTTCTTTGAAATTGAAATACATATTTTGTTATCTTTGGTGTATGAAAGTATTCTCCACAACATATTGTGTCTTCATGCAAGCAGACATACTATCCATATTTTTTCTATTGACTTTCTGTAACATATTCTTAATATTCAAAAAGCATGATAAACCCGGTGGCAGCGACATATAGCCAGCCTAAGAGCTCCCCACCGCTTTGCGAATTTTCAGTCAGTGATCGAAAACATGGGTCGGCGGGTTTGTTTACCCGCCTCTTTCATGTATAATTACCAGCTTAGGGTTACAATGATAAAAGGAGGGATTCCCGTGTCTGAACATGATGTTTATTTGTTTGGGATGGTTCTGATGACCACCAGCTTGTTACTGAAGGGTGACTATCCCGAAGCGGATTCCTATGGGGAGTTCACTGAGAAATATTTTTTACCCGGAGGTGAAACCGGCACCTGTGCCACCGTTCTGGCGAGCCTTGGTACTTCGGTGAAAATGGATGGCAACCATCTGGGACAGACAACCTACACCCCCATCAGAGAATTTTACGGTGCCAGGGGTGTGGACATTTCCTCCATGACCTATGATCCAGCCTACCCGGGGCTTCAGGATTATGTGCTGATCGGCGGGAATACGCGCACCTGTATCGGCGAATTCCAACAATTTTATGCCGATCCCCCCAATGGTCGCTGGAACCAGCCTAAGCGGGAAGACATTTCCTGCTGTCGGGTTGCTTCTGTCGATCCCTGGTTTTTCGACGCTTCCGTGAACGCCATACAAACCTGCCGTGCGCTGGGAAAAAGATATACCACCATTGACTGCGGATATGACACGCAAATCCATCAATACAGTGAAGTGAATGTGATCTCCAATGAGTTTATTCAAAATACTTACAGGGGCATGGATATTGAAGAACTGTTCAAGCTTTACACCGATCATACGAATGGACTGGTCATCTTCACCTTTGGTTCGAAAGATGCCCTGTATGGCAGAAAAGGCCAGCCGATAAAGACCTTCAGGCCCTTCAGGGTGAATGCCGTCAGCACCCTGGGCGCGGGAGATACCTTCAAGGCCGGGGTTACCTATGGCATTGCCAAGGAAATGAGTGACGATGACCTGGTCAGGTTTGCGTGCGCCACGGCAGCCACGGCAGTCAGCAGCTTCCCTATCCCATTGAATCCCCCCACACTGAACAAAATCAACACACTCATTGAAACCGGAAAACTGCCATCAGAGGCTTGAGCACCTGATGGTTTTATCAAATGCCCTAAGACCCCTGCCTCTATATACGGGGGATAAACCGATTTCTGCTTCAGTGGCGAGTACAATCCCCCACTAGAGGTGCGTACCAACTGGAACGCACCACAAGCCTCGACCCGTTACTGAAGGGCATTTGATAAAATGCTCGCGGACCGTTCATAATTATCAGAGATAATTATGAACTAGTTGCACACAAAACGCGCAAGTCACACACAAAAA
>JAAYJG010000247.1 GCA_012523055.1 Ruminiclostridium sp.
AGATGGAACAGCTGCCCGCGGTTGAGTGTTTGGCTTCCGAGCGTTTGAAGGTGCCGATACAAAACCGCCAGATCATCCCTGGAAAGCTTGATATCATCAGGCCTTACCCTGTGAGTATTAATCCCATTATAAATCCATTCCTCGTCATAATCAAGACATTCCACCTTTTCAGCGGCTTCAGACAATGCCTGGTTTCTGGTGATTTCAGCTTCTGGCACGCGAATGGCCTTTACCATCAGCTGAACGCTTCTTTTCCCCATATATTCGTTAATGGCCGGTGTAACCAGCAGATCCAGCTTTCCATTCAATTCTATGTACGGCTCCAGCTCCCCTTTGCGGAAAGCGACGGCCTGAACCTGTACATTTTCATTCCCTACCACAAGGCGCAGGTGAGCACCGGATGCTCCCATGCGCTTTTTTTGCAGCACGGTCACCTGGTTCAGCCTGAAAACCGGGCTGTCATTTCCTTCTCCAAAGGGAGCCAAGGTTTGCAGTGCTTCAACGGTCTGCAGCTTTATATCCGCAAGGAAGGCTTCTGCATCGATTTTTATCCTGTGTTGCGCAGGGTTCTTTGCAAAGGTTATAGTGGCATAAGCATTTATTTTCTGTTTGAAACGCGGGATATCAGAAGTTTTTATGGTCAACCCACCGGCCTGCTCATGACCGCCGTATTTCACAAAAAGCTCTTTGCAATGCTCCATCGCCTGGAAAACATTAAAGCCCTCAATGCTTCTGGCTGATCCGGTAGCGGTTTCACCCTGAACAGAAAGGACAAAACATGGTTTGAAATACTGCTCAGTCAGCAGTGATGCGACAATACCGATAACACCATGATGCCAGTCATCTCCATGGACAACAATCACTTTATCGTCCTTAAAGGATAAATCGGCTTCAATAACCTCGATAGCTTTTTGCAGGATTTCTTCCTGGGTTTTTTGGCGCAATACATTATCCTGGTGCATCTGCCTGGCGATGCTTTCAGCTGTCGCGGGATCTGTTGCTGTAAACAGTTGAACCCCGCGGGAGGCATCCCCCATACGCCCGGCGGCATTGATTCTTGGCGCCAGAACAAAACCCAACAGCCAGGTGTCAATCTCCCGTCCATTTACTTCGGATACCTTCAGCAGCGCTTGTATGCCCAAATTGGGGCGTCTTTGTATTTTTTTCAGCCCCGCCCACACGATGATTCTGTTTTCATCGGATAGCTCAACAATATCAGCTACCGTTCCCAGAGCTGCCAGATCAACGTAATCAAGGAATCTGTCACCAAGGTTCAGCCTGATACACAAGGCCTGTACCAGTTTGAATGCGATTCCCGCCCCACAAAGTTTTTTAAAAGGATAACTGCTGCCTGAAAGCTGCGGATTCACAACAGCCAGGGCCTGTGGAAGGCTGTCGGGGTTCGGTTGGTGGTGATCGGTGATAATGATATCCATTTTACGGCTTTGCGCGGAAAGGCCCTGTTGAAGCTGCTCCAGCCTGTCTCCGGCTGAAATACCGCAGTCCACTGTGATCATCAGGTCGAAAGGATTTGACAGCAAAAAGGTGACTGCCGCTTCGGAAATGCCATAACCTTCATCCACGCGATCGGGTATATAAAAAGAAACATCCATGCCGATGGATTGGAGAAATTGATGCATAATAGAGGTTGCTGTGATGCCATCCACATCGTAATCCCCATAGATGATTATCTTTTCCCCCGCTTTGCACGCATCCAGGATTCGAGCTGTGGCAGCTTCCATGTCGGGCAGCAGCAGCGGGTCATGGAGGTTTTTGATAGAGGGTCTTAGAAAAGCCTGAATCTCCTCCGGTTCAAAAAAGCCTCTTTTCGCCAGAACCTTCGATAAAAGAGGGGGAATATTCAATTGTTCCTGTATGTTTTTTGCGGTTTCCCCGGCTGTTTCGGGCTGTTCATATTCCCACAGGGTTTTGTTGCCCAAATAAAAATCTTCTATCATACACCCTCCATTTACATGGGGTGGGGCCCAGGTTCCTATGTAAATTTTCTATAAAACCCGGATCCCCATACCTGATTGATTTTCTTGTACCATTTTATCATGAAACCTTTGCTTCGTTCCATGTGCAAATTGTATACGGGAAATTGAATACCGTTCCCGGATCTCATCTACAATTTTCATACAGGAACCTTGGCCCCGCCCACTGTAACGCTAGTTTTACACAGGAACCTGTCCCTGGTGTAAATCTGGTGTAAATCCATGCAAAAAGCCCGAAGGCTAGCTTCGGGCTTTAAGTTTCCAAAATGCTAAGGGAACTTGAACAACCTCCCTTAATGCTCAGGCTTATGCCTGAAGTGCATGCACTGTAATGCTTTTTGGAGAGCCTCTGTCAATGCCTGCACCTTATTTCGTCTTTCTCTTTCTTGCAGCTTCGGACTTCTTTTTCCGCTTCACACTGGGCTTCAGGTAATGCTCTCTTTTTCTGACCTCTGCAAGAACACCTGACTTTGCGCATTGACGCTTAAATCTCCTGAGCGCACTATCAAGGGACTCATTTTCTTTTACTCTGATTTCGGACACATTTATCCCTCCCCTCTGTATCATACAGTCGTGCCGGGGAATTTATTCCGTCGTGCATCGCTAAACAAGCTTCGCACGAAGCACATATATCATTATATAATAGGGCTGCAAACTCCGTCAACCTTTTTCTTCACTTACTACCATCATATGATCTTTTCAGTGAAGACTGTTCCTCCAAGTACATGATAATGCAGGTGCGGAATGGTTTGTCCTCCGTCCTTCCCGCAGTTCACGATGACACGGTAGCCTTTGGCATTGATTTTTTTGGTGCTGGCAACTTTCTGTATAGCCAAATGAACCTTTGATACAATTCCAACATTATCCTGGTTCAATGCTTCAAGGCTCTCAATATGCTTCTTCGGAACCACCAGCACATGAACCGGTGCCGCGGGCTCAATGTCCTCAAATGCAAGAACATCGTCATCCTCGTATACCTTCGTGGATGGGATTATTCCTTCAATGATCTTACAAAAAATACAATCCGCCATATCTATTCCCTCCTTGTATCCTCGCAAATAGTTCTGTTAACAGATCATTTTAATTATTTTGCTCATGACACTTCAGGTTCATTTTGGATTGACATATTCATGACTGCCCGAATGTCATTTCTGTGTTCGCTTTCGCTTCCATTATTTTTCCAAAGCCGACTGGACCATCTTAAAGGCGATATCCAGAGCCCTGTCAATACCGGAAACATCTTTTCCGCCGGCCTGAGCCATGTCGGGTCTTCCGCCCCCACCACCGCCTGCAGCCTTTGCAGCCTCAGCAATGATCTTTCCGCAGTGAATTCCCCGGCTGACTGCCTCCTTTGAGGCCGAAACAATAATGTTGACCTTGTCATCCAAACCCGAGGCAAGCACCACGACGGAATCACCCAGCTTGTTTTTCAGTGTATCGGAGGTATTGCGCAGCCCGTTCATATCCAGTTGATCCATTCTGGCACAAAGCACTTTTATCCCGGAGATTTCCTGTACCTTGTTCAGGATGTCATCCAGCGAGCTGTTGACCATTTTCGTTTTTAAGGCTTCCAGTTCCTTGCGAAGGCTGCGTAGCTCATCATTCAGGCCGACAACCTTTGCGGGTGCTTCATCCGGCGAAGCTTTTACAGCTTGAGAAACTGAATGCAAAAGCTTTTCCTTTTCCTTGTACCATGAAATAGCGCCCGTCCCGGTTAAGGCTTCTATACGCCTGACACCGGCGGCTATTCCGCTGTCAGAGAGAATTTTTATCAACCCTGCTTCTCCCGATGCTCTGATATGGGTTCCGCCACATAGTTCCTTGCTGTAATCGCCAACCGAAACAACGCGTACCGTATCCCCATACTTCTCGCCGAATAAAGCCTCCGCGCCTTCGCTTTTCGCCTCATTTACGGCCATAACTCGTGTGGTGACAGGGTAATCCGCCAAAATAACTTCGTTGATCTGCTGCTCAACGGCTTCGATCTGCTCGGAGGTTAATGCTGAGAAATGCGTGAAGTCAAAGCGCAGCCGATCCGGAGATACAAAAGACCCGGACTGATGGATATGATCCCCCAGAACATTTTTCAAAGCTCTTTGCAGGATATGGGTGGTGGTATGGTTTCTTGCCGTACTCTTTCTTTTCTTTACATCGATACTGGCTGTAACCGTTTCACCCACTTGAACCATACCGTTGTCAATCCTTCCCAGATGAAGGATCTTCCCATCGGCAGTTTTCTTACAGTCGGTAACCTGCATGGTAAAATTCTTCCCGGTAATGATACCCGTGTCTCCAACCTGTCCGCCGCTTTCGGCATAGAAAGGTGTTTTATCAAGCACCAGCGCAATCTCATCATCCATCTGCGCAGATTCGCAAAGCCGGCCTTCCAAAACAATAAACTTCACGATCGCACTGGTTGCAACATCTTCGTAACCGGTAAAAACGGTGGTGAAAAGCTTGTGCTCACCGGTAAAGAGATCCTTTTCCCAGGCAGAGCCTTCCTTTTTCAGGTGTGCTTCACGGGCTTTTGCCTTCTGTTGCTTCATTTCCGCCATAAAGCCTTCCTCGTCCACCTGTATGCCGTTCTCCTGGGCGATTTCCCTCGTTAAATCCACCGGGAAACCATAGGTATCATGAAGCCTGAAAACCATATCGCCGGTGAGGGTATTGTTTCCTTTTTGTCTGACCTGCGCAATATATTGATCCAGAATGGTCATTCCCTGGTCTACG
>JAAYJG010000248.1 GCA_012523055.1 Ruminiclostridium sp.
GAGATAATTATGAACTAGTTGCACACAAAACGCGTAAGTCACACACAAAAACATTGATGTTTTTGCGTGTAGAAGGCGCTTTCAGCGCCCGCGTTTTGGCGCACAATTCGCGCAAGCGCTCATTGAAAATATTAGTCAAATGGCCACATAGCTGACCGCGGCAATGTCTTGTTGCTTTACTACCCTTCTTTTTTAGGGAACGTTCCACTTATAGCCCATTCCGCGCACGGTTGTCAGCAATACAGCATGTCTGGGATCGTCTCCAATCTTTTCACGCTGTCTGCTGATATACACTGCCAGGGTATTATCATCTACAAAGCTCTCTCTGCAGTCCCACAACCGTTCCATAATTTGCTCCCTGGACAGCAATACCCTGGGATTTTGCATGAAAAGGCAAAGCAGCCTGTATTCCGCAGATGTAAGCTCGATGTCTCTACCGTTCTTTACAACCCTGCCCTCCATCAGCCTTACTGTTATACCGTTGGAGCAGAGTTCCGTTCCTGAAGCAGGGTTGTTTTCTGAGCGCCTTAAGATAGCGTTGATTCTTGAAAGCAGTTCATTGAGCTTGAATGGCTTGGTGATATAATCATCCCCGCCCAGATCCAGCCCCATAACGACGTTGACCTCTTCATCCAGGGAAGTGAGAAAAACAATGGGAACCGTGGAGGTTTGACGGATAGTCCTGCAAAAATCAAAGCCACTGCCATCGGGAAGCATCAAGTCCAGCAGGATGATCTGGTATTCATTGTGGCTGAACATGGAACCGGCTTCCCGAAGGGTTCTGGCAATATCCACATCAAACCCGTTTTTAGCAAGAGAATACTTCAAGCCTTCGATCAGGCTTAAGTCGTCTTCCACCAACAACAGCCTCTTCATTCCTTTTCCTTTCTTTTTACACAGGGGACAGGTTCCTCTGTAAATAACGAATACCGGTGACAGGTACCTTGGCTAAATTTGACCACCGCGTGGGCCAAGGTTCCCTGGTTTTACACAGGGGACAGGTTCCTCTGTAAATAACGAATACCGGTGACAGGTACCTTGGCTAAATTTGACCACCGGGTGGAACAAGGTACCCTGGCTAATTTAAATCTCTGCAACCAGATTTACACTGGGTGGGGTCGAGGTACCTTGGCAAACATTATCACTGGAACCTGTCCCCCCTTATATTCGCCTGTCCCTTATGACTCTATCCCTTATGACTCCATCTCTTATGACCTTGTCCCTTATCACATTGTCCCTAATGACTCACTTGATCAAAGCTGCTTGGCTCTGTTCCCTGTACTAAATTCTTCGGAGCAAGCTTCCTCTTGATTAATCATTCGATGAACCTGGGCCTCGCCTTCCGGATTAATTTGGCCAAGGAACCTGGGCCCCGCCCTCTGGTTCAAGAATTTACAGAGGAACCTGTCCCCGGTGTAAATAATTTGACCAGGATGGTGTTTTGGGGTTGCATTTTTTCCAGCGGTATTTTATTACCCTGAATCCTTTCGCCGTTCAGTATAATTTCGGATGCGCCGTGACAGACATGTTCCGGGTTTTCAACCTTTATGCTAAACCCTTTGCCCCTGAATTCGCGGTACACCTCAAAACCATCCCATTCTGAAGGAATGGATGGGTCTATCACTAGTCCGTCATAATCAGCCCTTACACCCAAAATATACTGTGAAAGCGCGACAAACGCCCATGATGCGGTGCCTGTAAGCCATGAATTCCTTGCCCTGCCAAAGTGATACGGGTGTTCCTTTCCCGTAATGAACTGACAATAGACATAGGGTTCCATGGTATATAAATCGGCGTTCTCATTTTTTGCAGCGGGGAGGAATGACAAGTAATATTCAAAAGCCCTGTCACCCCTTCCAAGCATGCCCTCGGCAACAATCGCCCAGGTGTTTGCGTGGCAGAAAATTGCGGAATTTTCTTTCAACCCCTTCGGGAAGGAAGTGATGGCTCCGATTTCGGCATCATGCTTTTCATAGGCAGGATAGTTCAGCACATTTCCATGTTCTGTAAACATGTATTTCTTCACGCTGTCCATGGCGGCCAAGCCTTTTTCATCCCTGTAAGCGCCGGACACCACAGCCCAGGTCTGGGCGTTCAGGAAAATCTGCGACTGCTCGCTTTCTTTCGAGCCAAGCTTTCTGCCGCTGTCCAGGTATCCGCGAGCGAAGCGATCCCCTTCCCAGGTATAGGCATCCAGGCTCTTTTTAATCTCCTCGGCGTAACCTTCATACTTCCGGGCATCCGCGTCCTCACCGAAAAGCTGCGCTACTTTGATAAACTCTGTCAACGCCCTGTAATAGAGCAGACTGCTCCAGGTGCTTTCACCCTTGCCCTTCAGGTTAATACAGTCATTCCAGTCAGCCGCCAGGCCCAACAGAATTCCGTGGTCTCCCCTTTTTTGCCAGGAGAACTCCAGCGCCTGCTTCAGATGGTCATACACAGTTGCCTCGCCATTATCGGCATATGGGACAACCTCCCAAAGAACGGAGTCATCGCCGGTTTCCTTGATATAGGCCGGAATAGACAGATGCAACCAAAGGTGGTCATCAGAATAAATATGCTGCGGCTTTGGAATGTTATGCTCACCCTGCTTTAGCGTCAGCGGTTGAACACCATGCATGGCATAACCATCAGATAATTGGGCCTTCAACAGATCAATAATTTTATTCTTCACTTCTGATGGTCTGGAGTGAACAACCCCCAGCGTATCCTGGTTGGAATCCCTGAAGCCCAGACCGTCCCTGCCGCCAGCTTCGTTGAATGAAGCCGACCGAGACCAGTTGAAGGTGGTGTTGCACTGATATTGGTTCCAAATGTTTCCCATGGTGTTGACAATGTCAGAGGGGGTATTGATCCAGAATTTGCCCAGCTTGTCATTCCAGTAAGCCTGAACCTTCAGGAATTCTTCCTCCACCTTCATCGGATCCTGATAGATTTCCCTGTACTTCGCGCCCTCGGTTTTGGCATCACCGATCCCGACGATGAACAGCGCACGCTTCTTTTCTCCCGGTGCCAGTGTAATTTTGTTTTGCAGCGCCGCACAGGGGTTTCCGCCGCACGCGATGGAACCGGAGCATTTGCCATTCATCACGGCTGCCGGGTTTGTTTCGCTGTGGTAATTGCCGATGAATACCTCCCGGTCAGTATCAAAGCTTTCCACCGGGAGCGTGGATGCCATGAACCCCTTTGGTTCATAAAAGGGCCAAAGAACGATGGAATAATCGATAATATCCTGAATGTAACCCATTCTGGCAACATACAGACAATATTGGAAGTTGGACAAATCGTTATCGTTGTTCCACAAACAATACTCCGCATAAGAGAACAGTGACAGGTTTCTGGTTTGGGCAGAAGCGTTTTCCAGCTCTATCTCCCAGAATTCAATAGGCTTGTCCACAGGCACGAATACCCGATAGTTGCTTTTAATTCCTTTATATTCACTGATAAAACTGGTGTACCCCATACCGTGCCTGCATTCAGTACGGTATTCGCCCAATGGCTTGCCCACAGGCTGCCAGGAGGCAGACCAGAAATCACCGTCCAGATCGTCACGAATATAAATGTATTTGCCTGGCCTTTCCATCGGAATGCTGTTAAAACGCATCCGCATCAGTCGGCCCAATCGAGGGGATTTGTAAAAGGAGTAGCCTGCCGCGTTGTTTGAAATTAACGAAGCGTATTCCGAAGTTCCAAGATAGTTGATCCAGGACATGGGGGTATCGGGTTTATCAACGACATACTCCCTGTTTTTATCATCAAAGTAACCGTAGCGCATGGAAAAATCCTCCCGTATGTATATTTATTGCCGAGAAATGCATCTCCTGACCCGTGAATCAAGCCTGAGATTCATTGTCATAATAATAAGTTAATGTGAAAAGGGGGCCTTGTCAACCCTGAACAGGCTTAATTCACTCAACTTTCCCTACTACTTGTTTCTGAGGTATGCGTTTTATCCTGAGCGCAGCGATGTCATCCTGAGCATAGCGAAGGATCTCTTCCGGAGTGATGTGAAGATCCTTCACTTCGTTCAGAATGACAGGCTGTGCCCGCTAACCTCTGAATAATAACCTTTCCCCAGTGTTTTGAATGCTTACCTGTATTGCAGGCGATGCCGGAAAGTTTAGTTAATTCAGCATTTTCAACTGCTCAACCACTTTAGCGTACTCCTGCTCCAATGTATCTTTGTCTGCTTTCGGGCCGGACATTCTGGCAATAATCTCTGAAAGCTTCATCTGCAGAGCCATTTTTTCCATTCCGGAGGCTACTGATTCTGTGTCTTGTTTCAAACTTTTATAGTAATCATTCAGCTTGCCTTCAAAAGCAGTGATTTTGCCATTTTCCAGGATAAGAAGCCGATCTGCGACTGAATTTACAAATTCCCTGTCATGGGATACGAAAACCACCGTTCCTTCGTATGACTTCAACACTTCCTCCAACGCCTTCATCGATGCCATGTCCAGATAGTTTGTGGGTTCATCCAAAAGCAGAACATTGGCATCAGAAACAAAGAGCTTTGCAAAGGACACCTTTATTTTTTCTCCTCCACTGAGGACGCCAACATTCTTATACACCGCATCCCTCGTTATCAGCAGCCTTGCAAGAATAGACCTCGCAACCGTTTCAGACTGAACACCGCTTTTCATGACGTTGTGCAGTATCGACTGATGAAAATTGAGGTTCTCAAAGCTTTGATGGAAATACCCCATCACTGCCTGAGGAACAATTTTAATGGCATCTGTGGATTGACCATATATCAGGTTCAGCAGCGTAGTCTTTCCGGTGCCGTTTTCTCCCCACAAAGCCGTTTTAGTGTTGTTCGGAATATCAAAGCAGGCGTTGTCGAATATTTTTCTCGTCCCGTAACTGAAGGACAAGTTCGTTGCAGAGAGGATAACTTTATTTGCCGGAGGCCTTGTCAGCGAGAAATCCAGCCTGATTGTCGGCTGCTCTCTGGGTTTCTCCTTAACATCAAGCTTCTCCAGCCTGGTTTTCAGGCTGTTTGCAGCATTGTTAACCTTCTCCTGTTTTTCATTGGCCTCCCGTGTATGAAGCCGGGCTTCAGAGTTGCCCATGCGCTTTGGCGCTTTACGCATTGAGGCAGACCTATCCTTCCTGTTGCGGATGGCACTGACGAGTTTCACTTTTTCGGATGTATATTTTTCATATTCCATTTCGGCATTTCTGCGCTCCAGCTCATTCTGTTCGCTATAATCACTGTAATTGCCACTGAAGGTACGAATACTTCCGTCCTTAACTTCTATAATTCTGTTACAAAGGCTGTCCAGCAGATACCGGTCATGGCTGATGAACAGGAATGACGGCACCTTCGCAAGCTTGCCCGATAACAACTCCACACCCTTATAATCCAGGTTTGAGGTTGGCTCGTCGGCAAATACCAATAAATTGTCTTCACTGAAAGCATTGGCAATTTTAATTCGGGTCTGTTCTCCGCCACTGTATACCTGTTGATCGGTTTTGCCTGAAAGGCTGAATTCACTGATCAGTTTTTGATCAGCGCAGATCTCCTCCTGCGAAAACTGCCGAATATAGGCAATACTGCAAAAATTCCTGACGACACCCTCATCCGGTTCGGTTTCCCCAGCCAGGATGTTTAGCAACGTGGTTTTCCCTGAACCGTTCAGGCCAATAATTCCGATTCTGTCACCAGTATAAACCTTCAGATCATCTAACGCGAAAATCAATCTATCTCCATAATACTTTTTTATCTTTTGAGCTTCTAAAATAAGCATAAAAAAATCTCTCCCTTGTTCACAGTTTTTGTGCCGGAAAGATTCATCATTGGAGATCCTATAAAGCATAGTCAAGCAATTCGGGAATATACCATGGGAGCATTCTACGGAACACTGTCCCGAGAGAATGACCCTGTTCAAAGGAATCAACCCGTTAAATCATGCTTTTCAGGGTAAGTCGTATTGATAGAACCAATCCAGCACAACCGGTCAATAAACCGGTACAACGCAACACGCAACCCATTGTTACAACAGGTGCAGTCACAATTCAATTTACTCGCTGAAATTAGTTCCATTTCATCAATGCAATACCTTGCCCTTTCTTCAGTATGGTTCTATTTTAAACTGTACGATAGGAAAAATCAAGTAGAGTTCTGAATAACAGACCATGGGTTTATATGGCAGCCCCTTACGAGTTGAGTTTGTCCTGTATGTATTTACAGATATCTTCAAGTTTTTTCTTGTTATTATCCGCACTTTCCTGTTCCTCATTGAATGCGGCCACGGCAGAAAACAGACCGATAATATCAGCAATAATTATTACTATTGCAGCTATAATTGCGAGCTGCGTCGAGCTGAAATAGTGTTCAGCCACAGGATCCACCCCTTTACGTAACCAGTTTCAGAGCAGCTTGCGAAACACATTCCAGTTGCCCATGGAGTATCAGTTCAGCTTATGTAATTCAAACCAGGATTGTTACAACGCCTTGTACTTCCAACCGACAAAAACTTATCAGTAAAGCTTTGAATCAGATGTGGCTTGGGATGGTTTGCCCTGTTACAAACATGGAGCAATGTGGTCGGAGATGGTTTACCCTGTTATAAACTTGGAACAATGTGACTGGGGATGACGCTCCCTGTTACAAACTTGGAGCAATCCGTCTGCATGATACATATGATAGGGTAGAAATCATTCTCCGGAGGTAATAACGATGTTTATCAGGTTCACTCGACATGGTATCAGGAGAGACATGCACCGAAGAACTCGGGCCCCGATGATGGAACAGGTGTCGCCGGTGCAAACCGGTAACAAGCCTGTTTCCCCCGTTCAGATGAACAGAAGGCCTGAACCGGTTTCTCCCGTTCAGATGAATAAAAGACCCGAGCCGGTTTCTCCCGTTCAGATGAATAAAAGACCCGAGCCGGTTTCTCCTGTTCAGATGAACAAAAGGCCTGAACCGGTTTCCCCTGTTCAAATGAACAAGATACCCGAGCCGGTTTCACCGGTTGAAACAGAAACAAACCCCAACCTTGCTGTTTATGCCAGAAGACCCCGATTTTACAGGGGCAGAAGATGAAAGCATTGCGTTCACTCTTCCCTCTGTTCATCTGACAGGCCGGAAACGGGGATGGGGCAGGGCTCTAGCGGCATGAGCGATTTCATTCTCTCTGCTTTTACTCTTGCGGGAGAGCGATTTCATGTTCTCCGCTATTGCCCTTGCAGTGTAACCATTTTCATACTCTTTACCTTTACTCTTACGGTGCTTTGGTTTCCATGCTTTCCGCCTTTAGTACAGGCGATCGGGCCGCCTTTGCTTCATCAGGCCTGGATATTACCGTCGTATGGGGCGCATTCCTTACGGTATCCGGTTCTGTCTCGGCTTCCTTTGCAATTTGGATCATCGCGTGGATGAACTCATCCAGCGTTTCTTTGCTTTCAGTTTCAGTAGGCTCGATCATCAAAGCTTCTCGGATGACCAGCGGAAAATAAACCGTCGGTGGATGGTAACCATAGTCCATCAGCCGCTTGGCGATATCGAGGGTCGACACTCCAAAGCCTTTTTGCTTCTGTCCTGAAAAAACCACTTCATGCATGCAGATTTTATCATAGGGCAGATGATAATATGGCTTCAACCTGGCCATGATATAATTTGCATTCAGTACGGCAGCCTCAGAAACCATGCGAAGGCCTTTTGGGCCAAGTGACCGGATATAGGCATAAGCCTTTACGACAACATTGAAATTCCCATAGAAGGAACGCACCTTCCCGATAGATAAGGGGCGATCATAATCCAGCCGGTATTTACCGTCCTTCTGTTCAATAACAGGCCGAGGCAGGAACGGAACCAGCTCCTTTTTTACACCGACAGGCCCTGAACCGGGCCCCCCGCCGCCATGGGGCGTGCTGAAGGTTTTGTGCAGATTCAGATGAACCACATCAAAGCCCATGTCTCCGGGGCGGGATATTCCCAAAATCGCGTTTGCGTTTGCGCCGTCATAATAAAGTAATCCACCGGCATCATGAACAATCCGGGCGATGACGTCGATGTTTTCATCAAACAAACCCAGGGTATTAGGGTTTGTCAGCATCAAGCCGGCGATCTCGTCGCTCATGACGGCTTTCAGTGCCTCCAGATCAACGCCGCCGTGTTCATTTGACTTCACTTCGACCACTTGAAACCCGGCAACCGCTGCAGAAGCTGGGTTTGTTCCATGGGCGGAATCGGGGACGACGATTTTTGTACGCTTGAAATCTCCCTGATGATCATGATATGCCTTGATAATCATCAGCCCCGTCAACTCTCCATGAGCGCCGGCTGCAGGCTGCAGCGATACGCGATCCATCCCGGTGATCTCAGATAAAGCCCTGTCGGTTTGATACAAAAGCTCAAGACACCCCTGAACCGTTTCCTCCGGCTGACAGGGATGAACCTTTACAAACCCATCCAACTGAGCAACAACCTCATTGACCTTTGGATTGTATTTCATTGTGCAGGATCCGAGAGGATAAAAACCGGCATCCACGCCATAATTTTTTTGTGATAGCTCGGTGAAATGGCGGATGACATCTACTTCCCCCACTTCGGGCAAATCTGGCGGAGCTTCCCGAAGGAGCTGTTGCGGAATAAGCTGGGAAAGCTCCGTTTCCGGGACATCACATTCGGGCAGCTGATGCGCCTGTCGCCCCGGCACACTCATTTCGAAAATCAATGGTGTTGGTTTTTTCAGCATAGTTCCACCACCTTTCCACAGAACCGGTCAATTTCTTCCCTGGTTCTTTTCTCTGTCACAGCCACCAGATAACCGTTCTTCATCGCCGGGTACTGTTTTTCAAGATCATAGCCGCCAATAATACCATGCTGTAAAAGCTTCTGATTCAATTCGGTAGTATTTCCATTGTAATAAACAGCGAATTCCTTAAAAAATGGTGCCTGGAAGCATGGCTGAAATGATCCGGTTTTTAGCAGCTGTTCATAAGCATAATGCGCTTTTGATGTGCAAAGAAGCGCTACTTTTTTCAGCCCCTGCTTTCCCATGGCCGTAAGGTAAATGGTTGCGGCAAGAGCATTCAAAGCCTGGTTGGAGCATATATTAGATGTTGCCTTTTCTCTTCGGATATGCTGTTCCCGTGTTTGCACCGTAAGCACGAAGGCTCTCCGGCCTTCTTTGTCAACGGTTTCACCGACGATTCTGCCGGGCATTCTTCGAAGCAGTTCTTTTTTAGCGGCAAAAAAGCCCAGATACGGGCCGCCAAAGCTCAGCGGGTTCCCCATGGACTGGCCTTCCCCGACAGCGATATCCGCTCCCAGCTCTCCGGGCGATTTCAATATGGCAAGTGAGATGGGATCACAACTGACGATGAGTAAAGCTTTCGCCTTGTGGATGATAAAAGCAATTTCTTTCAGGTCTTCAATCGCACCGAAGAAATTGGGGCTTTGAACGACAACCGCCGCCGTTTTATCAGACAATTTCGCTTCCAGATCGGCTAAATCAAGCCTTCCGTCCCGGGAGCCCAGTTCTGTCACTTTATTCCCGCTGAACCTGGAATAGGTGGACAGCACTTCCCTGCTTTCGGGATGAACCGACAGGGCTGCAAGGATTTCCTTTCTCCCTGTTGTATGGCAGGCCGCAGATGCCGCTTCGGCCAAGGCGGAGGAACCATCATACATCGAAGCGTTAGCCACATCCATTCCGGTTAATCGGCAGATCATCGTCTGATACTCAAAAATAGCTTGCAGCGTACCCTGGCTGATTTCAGGCTGGTACGGCGTATATGCCGTGTAAAATTCCTGTCGCCCCAGAAGGTTGGAAACAACGGCAGGGATGTAATGGTCGTAAGCACCCGCACCAAGAAAACATGCATACTCTTCGGTATTGCTGTTCTTAGCCGACATATGGCGCATTTGTGCTTTCAGCTCCATTTCAGACAAGGCTGCAGGGAGGTTTAGCTCTCTTTTCAGCCGCACATTTTGGGGGATTGAAGTGAATAAATCCTCCATGCAGGCAAGGCCTATGTCTTCGAGCATTTCCATCTGTTGTGCATGGGTGTTCGGAATATAGTCCGACATCTTATTCCTCCTGACAGAACGCCTCGTACTCTGTTTCATCCATCAATGCTTCCACGGCGGACGCATCTTCTGTTTCCAACACTGCGATCCAGCTTTCATAGGGCTGCTCGTTAATCTGTTCCGGATGATCCACAAGAGCTTCATTCACCTGAACCACTTTACCGGCAATGGGAGTATAAACATCGGAAGCTGCTTTAACCGACTCAACCACTCCCAGCACATCCGATGCATTCAGGACAGACCCCAGCATAGGCAGTTCCACAAAAACAATATCTCCCAATGAATGCTGCGCATGATCCGAAATGCCGATGAAAGCTCTGTTTCCATCGAGCCTGACCCACTCATGATCCTTTGAAAACCGCAAACCCTTTAAATCACTCATTCTCATCATCCTCCAATACTTTATCATCTGGTTGAACTACACTATATCCAAACACCGATTCCCGGTGTTTCCCGGCTTATTCTTTCCCGTGTTTGCCACAGATCATCCTTGATTCATCTGATGTTTTTTCTTGATTGGCAGGAACGTATTTCCCTTTATCAGCCTTTGTATTTCTTCTGATAAAACGGGATGCCAATGGTTTTTGCCCTGACAGGTTTGCCACGGATAATAATATCTACCTCGTTTCCTTCGCTGCAATTGTCTGAATTCAGCAAGGCCAGTCCAATATTCTTGTCCAGGCTTGGCGAGAAGCTTCCTGTCGTTACAAAACCAATTTCTCTTCCATTTGCCTGTACTTCATAATGGCTTCTTGGAATGCCCCGCTCCGTCATTTCGAAACCGATAAGCTTTCTTGGAACACCCTGTTCCACTTGCTTTGCAAGGGCATCCTTGCCAATAAAAAACTCTTTGTCAAGCTTCACAAACTTCCCCAACCCCGCTTCCAACGGGGTGATGTTTTCAGAGATTTCGTGCCCATAGAGGGGCAGAGCCGCTTCAAACCGCAGCGTATCACGGGCACCCAGCCCAACAGGGATCAATCCTTCGTCCTTTCCGGCTTCGAGCAGGCTATCCCATATCAGACCTGCGTCTTCAGGGCTGATGTATATCTCAAAACCGTCTTCGCCGGTATAGCCTGTTCTGGATATAATCGCTTTTTTTGTACAGATCTGAACATTGGGATCGAAGGTGAAAAATTTTAAGGCTTGAAGGGAGCTGCCTGTCAGTTTTTGAAGAACAGTCTCAGCCTTGGGCCCCTGGATGGCCAGTTGGGCATACTGGCTGGAAACATTCTCGATGGTGACCTTTCCAGCTGCGTTTTGCAAGAACCATTCAAAATCCTTGTCGGTATTGCCTGCATTGACGATGATCAGAAAATCGGTGTCAGAATATTTGTAGACCAGCAGATCATCCACTACACCACCATCAGGGTAGCACAGGGGCGAATAAATCACCTTGTATTCTTTGGCTCCGACAATATTGTTTGTAATCAGACGCTGAATATAATTTTCACTGTCCGACCCGCTCACATGAATTTCACCCATATGGGATACATCAAACAAGCCTCCCGCTTTTCTTACCTGCCGGTGTTCTTCAAGAATTCCGGTGTATTGTACGGGCAGTTCCCAACCTCCGAAGTCAATCATTTTTCCGCCCAACAAACAATGTTTTTCATAGAGTGGTGTCCTCTTCATAGAAATACCTCCTGTGCGTTACCTCCTGGAAACCCCGCGAACCCATAATGAGCTCCGGATGAAGCCTGATGTATTGACCTTTCCGTAAAAAAGGAAGATAACAAAAAAAGCTGTCATCTTCCTCTGTTCATAACCTGAGCGATGCTCCCTATGGGTATTGCTCCTTCGGTTCTAGCTTTCCGTTAGCTTTTCAGAGTTATGTCCTGGTACGGCCCTCTTATTTAGAAGGTTCGCCCAGGTTCAGACCAAACCCAGCCGTTCCCAAGTGCCTGCATTGCAGCGTTCCCCAGTACCTGGCATCTATTTCTGTTTTTTAACTGCCCATATTATATCATGTTATTCCATACAAGAGAATATCTTATTCGTAGGTAACCATCAGTTCTCTTTGTATAGTAGAGAACTGCTCCAGCATGGACACGAACTTTTTCACAACTTCCGCATCAAACTGGGTTCCCGCCCCTTCTATCAGCTGATTGATTGCCGATTTCAGATCCAGCTTGGAACGGTAATGCCGGTCAGACATCATGGCGTCAAATGCATCGGCAACGGATACAATCCTCGCCAGGTACGGAATTTCATTGCCCTTAAGCCCTTCCGGATACCCTTTCCCGTCAATTCTTTCATGATGGCATTTCACAATCGGAACCACATCTTTAAACATGGAGATGACGGATAAAATTCTGGCACCCTTCATCGGATGCTTTTTAATTTCTTCAAACTCCCGCACGTTCAGTTTCTCGCTCTTAAACAGAATGTCGTCGGTTATCCCCATTTTCCC
>JAAYJG010000249.1 GCA_012523055.1 Ruminiclostridium sp.
CAAGACATGTATAGATCAAGCTTTTTGATTAAATCCTTCCGTTTCGTGCTTTCAGAAATAATTTCCACAACCAGGGCTGGGGTGCCCATGTAATAATCCTGTTGGTTCAATTTCTCATCCAGATCACAGATTACCATAATATCAGGCTGAACAATATTGATATCCTCTGGATGCCTCTTTAATGTAATATCATATGGTGCTACCATCGGAGTGCATTTTTTCCCCTGAAACCAATGATGGAAAATCACAAACAATTCAGTTAGTACTATCTGATGAGTGGTTTTCGGGGAGGCCAGATAATATATCTCGCCATCAATATATTCATATCTTTCTTCATTATCGCGGGTAAGTTCCTGGAATTCTTTATAGGACGCTTTTTTAACACCAAAACCATAATTGAACGCCTCTTCGCTAATGATTGATTTTTCAGAATCATATTCGCCTCTTGCTTCCAGTGAAGTCAATTTGGCTATCTCTCTGCCATTTTTGGATATGATGACAGGTTCACCGATACATAACAAAAGATACTTTCCAAAGTTATTTTGCAGTTCGGTAGAGCTCACTTTCATATCGGCACCTCTATATTAGCTAAATTATCTAAATTGGATAATATTATTATACCACATACGTAGATAATATCAACGTAACCCATTTTCGCTGTGCAAAATAACCTACATGTTCTGCAGGTAGAACGCAAAATAGCCTCAGGTAGTGGCCTGAAATATAAACCAGCCATCCATAACCGAAAACTGGTATGCACCGCCATGCTTGTCAACGATTTGCGCCATGCTTTTTGTACCGACGCCATGCCCCTGTTCCTTTGATACAGGCATACCCTGATGAAATACCGGCTCGTTGTGATAGCGGTTTCGGATGTCAATGCACAGCTTGTTATTTTTGGAATACATGCGCAGCTGGATGTTTCGTTCATTTTTGTCCGGTATTTTTTCCGAGGCCAGTATAGCGTTTTCCAGAGCGTTTGATAGTAATGAACAAATCTCTGTGTCGCTTAAGGACAATGAATCAGGCAGCTTCACATCTACCGTCAACAGGATTTCCGATTGTTTCGCTTTGGTGGCGTAAGCAGACAAAATCAAGTTGACGGTTTCGTTTTTGCAAAAACGTACGGTTGTGATCGCATCCAGATCAGACAGGACTGTTCGCAGATACTCTTTGAGCTCCCCTATTTGCTCTTTGGAGGCCAGTCCCTGCAAAAGCGCGAAATGGTGGCGCATATCGTGCCGATAAGCCGCTGTAACCTGCTGCATTTGCCTAAGAGAAGCAAATTCCGTTCGCGCCTGTCTTAACTGTGTATCCAGTATATCCCGCTCTCGTTGGATGTTTACCTGTTTTTGTGTTTCAGCATAATAAAGCAAAACAAACACAAAATAGAATACCGATGTCACAAAGGGTATGAACTGAACGGCCGCCCGTTCCCCACTGTACATAAAGTCGGTGTAAACCGAGGCAGAATAGTCGAACAGATAGTAAAAAACCGGCATGGCACCAAACAGCAGGCAGGATTTCACAGAGCGTTCCATCAGATGCCGGGCAGAACTCACCACATACTTTCGCAGGAAATAGTATATTAAGAACGCCGCCACGATATAGCCAACGTGATCCATGGAAGCACTGTCAAATACGTTGCCTGTAACCGTGCCGACCCAACGTGGAGGCTGGCAGCACAGGAAGGAGACGAACATGCTGGGCAACGAAATCAGCCACGAGCGTTTTAAGCAAAGGGCGATAAAAACAGCCACCGGCAAATGGGAAAGCAGCGGATATATCTTTATCGTCACCGCCATGCCCCATGTTCGTAAGCTCACGAACTGCAGAACAAAAAGAAGGATGATGAAAAATCCAAAAGAAAGCAAATTCTTTCTGGTCCGCGCCATTCCGGCAAAACAGACCGCAACTGCCGAACCGAACAGCAGGGCAACAAAATAACGGGAGAATTCAATGACAGTCGATACCATTCGCTTACTCCTCCCTCATTTGATAATTCAGATAATGTTGTTTCATCTCCTTTGCCCTGCCCTGTGCAATGGGGATGGACGAATGGTCCTGCAAGCTTATCTGATGATTTTCTATTGTATCAACATACTGCATGTTTATAAGAAAGGAACGGTGGGGTTTGATAAAACACCCATATTTCAAGAGCGTATCACAAACAGACGAAAAAGGTTCCGTACATTCAATGATCTTACCAGAGCGCAGGTGATACAGCACCTTTCTGCCATTAACCTCGGCAAGCACCAAATTAGATATCCGAATTTTTTGTATTCCCTCATTACTCTTTACGGTAATCGCATCTTCACCCTTTTCAGTTTTGATCTGTTCAAGCAGCTCGTCAAAGGTGAAGAAGAATTTCTCCTTCGTAACGGGCTTCAGGATATAGTTGATAGCTTTGACCGAATAGCTTTCAAATGCAAACTCGGTGGATGATGTAAAGAATAAAACTGGGGCGGTTTTGTCATAACCACGGATTTCTTTTGCCGCATCCATGCCCGTAAAGCCGGGCATCATAATGTCCAGGCAATATATATCAAATCTTTTCCCCTTTTCCAGGATTGCAATTAACTCTAATCCGTTTTGAAAAGCGGCGTATTCGCAGCTGAAATTTCTGGATACCCTATATAGGTCAATCAGCTGTACCATGTTGGACAGATCATCAATGTTGTCATCACAGAGCGCAATCTGTAGCATAAGCACCCCTCCAAGCTATGTTTACCATGAAATTGAATACCTGAAACCATGTTTCATGTCAAAAAAATCATGTTTCATGCAGCAAACAGTTTCCAGCGAATATTTTTGATAGATTGAACATGAGGGATTTTATTCGCTCAATCAGTAAATTGGGGATGGAGGGGACATAACCATGAAAAAACGATCAATGAGTATCCTGCTTATCTTAAGTATAATAATGACCTTGCTGCCGATTTCAGCAATGGCAGCGGGAAGCATTACGCTCACTGCAGCTCCGAGCAAGACGACGTTTGTAATGAACGGCAAAGTGGTCAGCGTACCTGAAGCGTACGGTGTTAGCGGCAACAACTACTTGCAGCTGCGTAGCATTGCAGTGCTGCTCAACGGCACGTCAGCCCAATTCAATGTTGGTTGGGACGGTACCTATGCGGTCATCAAGACCGGAAAGCCTTACACAGGTACAGCGAATCCCGCTGCTCTGAAGGAGACGACTGATGTTCGCAAGAGCGGGACACAGTTCAAACTTGATGGTCAGATCGTCAGCTTTGACTACGCCTGGCTTATCGGCGGCAACACGAACTATCTGCAGCTTCGCGAGGTTGCAAGCAAACTGGCAGGTACAGCGTCCCGGTTCAATATATACTGGGACAGTGAAAAAAGTCAGGCGGTCATTGTGCCTGGCACAGACTACACCGGCCTTGCGCCTGGCGTTGAATACTTCAAGGACAGCGATGTTTCATGGCTCGGAACCACAACCGAATATCAAAAAACTCTCCGTGTTTTCTTCGATTCAGGGCTGCGCAAGGTAACTGTAGGCGACAAGTACGGGCTTGTTGACAAGGATGGGGCATTTGCCGCGCAGCCAATCTATGATGAGATAGAGGCATACTACTGGCACCTCGATGATACCCAATTAAAGGAAACAAACCAGAATAAACAAGCAGAAAGCATATTCGTTGACGGATATGTTCAGGCAACACGGAACGGGAAGATGGGACTGCTGGACAGCAAGGGCAAGGAAGTCATTCCCTGTAACTATGACGCTGTAGGCCTGCCATCAGAGGGTGTAAGCCGCGTAATAAAAAAATTAAATGGCGTAAACTATCTTGGTTATTGGAACTTAGAGCAAGGCAGAGAGATTGTTGCACCGAACAAGTATGTTATTCCAGCCTCCTTCTCCACCTCCGCAAACCCCGCGGGCGATTCGATGCCCGGTGTTTCCATGCCTACAGTCGAAGATGGCCGGTATCCCGCAGCTTTTGATTTCTTCGGTGGATATGCGCTGGTGCCTACTGGAAAAGAGGAAGTGATAACCCACGAATCACCAACCTTTCCTCAAAGAGATACCAGAAAGCAGACCCTGGCTTACGCTCAAATTATTGATAAAAACGGGAAAGAAGTCCTTTCAGGCGGACCATATCCCTTCAAAATCCCTGCAGGCGGAGCAGCTTATCCACAGGCAGGGCCGTATATGGTTTACGAACAGGTGTCGACAAAAAAGCTGCGTATGATTTCAGATTCGGGCGATGAGATAGTCTATAACTCCCACCTTGAGTCCGGTATCGTTGGACCGCAAGGCGTGATTGTACCTGCGCAATATCACGGAGGTATTTGGGGCAACGCCGCAACAGGATGGTATCCTGCAGGCGCTTATATGGAGATTATCCCTGAACAAGCTCTGGCAATAACATTAAAATGCGGTTACGACGGATTCAAAGAATCCGCTGCCGAGCGCGGCGTGATTGACTTCAGCAATAAGACTATCATTCCTTTTAGCAGCAATGGGCCTACAGGATATGATTCTGAGAACAAGGTATTTTCCGGCTACTATCTTGAACCCATTTATCGGGTGGATGGAACAAAGATTCCCGGAACAGAAGAACAGGCGTCGGATATTGTAAACGGCTATATCGCAACCGGTGATGTTAATGGCTATGGTGATATAACAGCTGCAAGAGGCATTATTTCCATAAAGACCGGCAAGGCGTATACTCACGAAAACCTAAAAGGCGCTGACTGTAGCTCGGTGAGTGCCATTAACACCCTTTGGGTGAAAAAAGGAAGCCAATGGGGGCTTGTCAATCTGGATGGAAAAATCATCGTTCCCTTCGAGTACGAAGAAATAGATGCTTCCAGCTGGCAAAATGCAACAGGTGCATACGCTATGGTCAAGAAAAACGGCAAATGGGGTATCGTTGACACATCAGGCAAATTGCAGCTGCCATGCAACTATCGCTCTATTGGTACAGCTGTGTGGGGCGAGGATGGTTATGTTAACATACAGGATGACGCAACCGGAAAATATGGCGTGTATAACTTGAACACCTTCAAAATAACGACTGAATGCAAATTTACCGATAACCTCAACATTCGCTTTAAGCAGGATGGCTGGGGAGCTATTGGGGGTACAGTGCCGATTCAGGTTGGCAACAGCCTGAATGCCCTGCTTGATATGGAAACCGGGGAACAAGTCACTTCCACCTATTTGGTGATGAAGTCAGCAAGCCGTGGTCTGTTTCGCAATACATACGGTGATATCTTTGGTCCGGATGGAAAAATTGTCTTTTCAAGAGCGGAAAACTCACCAGACTATACCCTGGTAGTGAAAGGCGGCAAAGTCGGCTCTATCAACGCCTCAAGATTAGCAATCGCGGGTAAACTGCCCACCACAGCCTACGTGAAGCCTGTGCCTGAGCCAATAACGCCTAAAGGCTACCTTGTCGCATATCCGGAGAAGCAGATTTATACAGTAGGCGAAAGCTTTGATACAACGGGCTTGATTGTACATGCTCAGGATGAGTTTGGGGTTCGCAGCATCGTTGACCATTCCAGGCTTAAGTTTTTCATATCAGGTACTGTGGAGCTGACGCAAGGCAGAGCCTTTACTACCGACGGAGTGAAAGAAGTTGAAATCCAATATAACGGTAAAAAGATCGATACGTTCAGAGTTAAAGTTGTAAAGGCAGCCGAGGGCAAATCCACGGGTGACTTTGTGCAAGATGGCGATTATTATCTGCAAATCAACGGTAAGTACCTTTATCCTGTGAAGGCAAGCGGAATTTTTTGGATGGAGCTTTCGGACGAAAAACCTGAGAAGCCATTTACCGTAAAACTGGTAAACCTTGACGAAGACCGCGGACCGGAGTACACGATTGCTTATGACGGTACCTATATCTGCCAGCCTTCCTCCAAGGACGGAGACCAGCTGCAATCTTCACGAATTCCGCACAGGTGGCGAATCAACAAGTATTCCTCCTTCTGTACAATCAGGGATTACGGCAACCAGAAGCTTCTCGTCAACGCCAGCGGTGTAACGAGAAAAAATACTACAAAGGTGATTGTCTCGTCGTTAACAGGTTCCGCACCTGACAACGCAAAAATTACATTCATTGAAGATTGAGTTTCATCGGTGGGGGCACAGTCCCCCACCCTCCACCTACGAAGAGGTGAGTAATGTGCCTTCCTGCATATATCAGTGTCAGGCTGGGCAAAATGGAGCGCTTGGCAGAGAGGAGCTTTATTATGCTGCCAACTATCATCACAATCATCATCATTGCTGCGGCCATTATTTTATGGGTAATTTACGTACGGCGTAAGCTGGTCGCGCTTGATGAAAATATTTGCAATGCCATGATCCAAATCGGAGTGCAGTTGTCAAGCCGTTTCGATGCACTGACGGCTCTTTTGGATTTGTCAAAGGGCTGTATCAGGCATGAAAACGAAACGCTGATGGAAGAAATAAAATCAACAAGACGCGAGATTTCTGGCAAATCCACACCGGATGAGGTACTGCATCAGGAACAAACTATTTGTGATACCTTGGGCGGGCTTGCCATAGTGACCGAGCAATACCCCGAGTTAAGGGCAAGCCAAAGCTATATCAAAGCTATGGATGCGGTGCATGTCTTTGAGAACATGATGCGCACCAGCCGCTTGATTTACAACGTCAGTGTGAACAAACTGAACCGTGAAATCCGAAAGTTTCCGGTCTCTTTGGTTGCAGGGATGTTGGGCTTCAGAGAAAGAGAGTATCTGTAGTTTTTCATTCTCTGGTTTGGTTCTTCAGCATGGTGCTGATGAGCTCTGCCCGACCTGAAACATTATAACAACGGAAGCGATTGCTTGCAATCGCAACACACTGTTATTGCAACGGGAGAAGAGGATTTTGCAAGCAAAATCCAGCACTTCGGGAGTGTACCCACTGGAACACTCCATAAGTGCGACCCGTTATTCAATGCTCGCCGCCTGATTAAGGTAATCGGTACCCGCCACCACAC
>JAAYJG010000250.1 GCA_012523055.1 Ruminiclostridium sp.
ATCAAACCCTCAAATTAAACTTTATACTCGTTCGTTATTTACATAGTAGATAACGAACTTAGCAGATTGCTCCGCTTTGATAAACGTTTTGATGTTTGACTCTAAGCTTATTTGAAAACTAGCTTGTGTTTTATGACCCTACGGGCCATAAAACACGATTTCCTTTAATACTCAAAGTGTTTTGACAGTAACGTTCACGCGCATTGCTGCGCCAAACGTTATTATCTGAATTAACGGATTCGTTGTGGTATGTTTTCACATACCTGTGCACGTTTTGCTTTCGCAAAGCATGCACTATCACTGTTCAATTTTCAATGTCCAGCTCCGGCTTCCACCGGTTTGTCATCCTCATCACTGAACTGCGCTGATACTGCGCCTTTCAAGGAATCATTCGGAGACAGCTTATACATCTTACCACGCTATTTTATGTTTGTCAACACATTTATGTCTACCAATTTATGTTATTCTCGCGCAGTAGTTTCCATCAAGTATTCATACCTGACTTCAATCTTTTTCTCCGCCTCCACGATTTGAACCTGTTGTTCTTTCTACGTCTTAGCGGCGGAATTTCATTCTAGCAGGTTCATAGAAACTTGTCAATATTTTATGTATACCTTACTTGCATTAAACGGATAACCCTTTACTATTCACAGGTAAACAGGCGCAGCCTGCTGAACGAAGTGAAGGATCTCGCATTACTCCTGACAAGATCCTTCGCTGCGCTTAGATAAAACACATACCTCTGAAGCTACTTATGAACTTATTAGTGAGGGGTTTGAACAGCCCTCCACGACTCAGGTGTCGCCAAACGACCCGAAACCCTGGCAGGTCACACAGGAGTAACAGTAAACCATGAAGGGGTAAACAGGAGCATGGGTGGATAAACATGATATTTGTCAGGCCACCATATCGCATGAACGACCAGCCAAGCGTTAACCTATAACCAGCTCAACCTTTCTTTAAACCGACAACTTCCAAGCGCAACCCGTCGCATACAAATAACGAATTATTTAGCTCCTCTGCTTCATAAGATATATTACTTCTTGTTTAGTGAACTTACTCCCCTCACCACCCGGTTTATGCTTCCAGTGAAGAATATGTTATATAGGTAGGTTAAGGACAGCATCACTCGTTATATAGGAAACAATGCTGTGTATGGTTAAAATGCATCAAAATAAAAAACAAAACAGGGTTATAAGAGCTATCAATGCAAAGCTAAGAAATGTACAATATCAATTCAGGAACTGCACCAATACACTGGCAGTATTCATGGTTTTGTTCCTGGCATTTATTGCTGCTATCCTTTACTTAAACGATAGATACCCACAAAACTCGTCCCACTTTCCTGTTTCAACTATAACTCCGGAGCCAGCCACTTTTCCATTTCCGACGTTAACCCTAGAACCAACCAATACTCCTGATCGAACAATAACTTCCGGACCTGCCAATTTTGCAGCTCCAACTATAACACCGAAGCCTACCACTCCTCCAGTTCCAACTATAACCTTGGAGCCTACCACTCTTCCAACTCCAAGGATAACTTTGGGACCCACCTCGCCTCCGACTCCAACGATAACTTTGGGGCCAACCACTCCCCCATCTCCAACCATAACTCCGAAACCGACCACGGCCCCATCTCCAACCATAACCTCGGAACCAATCGTTCCTTCCATCCCGACCATAACTCCGGAACCAGTTTTATCTCCTGCTCCTTCAATAACCATGAAACCTTTAACCATACCGGATACAATACCAGCAGAGAGAACCATTCAGTCAAGTATTACGCCCACAAAAAAGGCAAGCCAAGCTGAGAATAAGGTTCTTATTGTGATTGATCCCGGCCATGGCGGTACTGATCCAGGAACCTGTTCAATATACAAAAAAGAGTTGTATGAAAAAGATATCAATCTTGATATTGCTCTAAGGGTCAAAGCACTCCTCGAACACTCCAACGTTCCAATACTAATGACTCGTGAATCTGATACTGAAGTATACCAAACCACAAAATACGATTCCGTTGAAGAGCTTCGGGAACGCCCAAGGATTGCAAACAAAAATGACGCCACTCTATTTGTAAGTATCCATGTGAATGCATATGACACAAATCTTTCCGGGGGAGAACATCATAATGGGACGGAGATATACCATGCTGATAAAACCCATGGGGTCTATACCAGCAAAAAGTTTGCAGAAATGATGGGCAAAGCAATTGATCAAAAAACGCAAACCAAATACAACGGGGTGATTACAAAGAACTTCAGCGTCCTGCGCTTAAGCAATATGCCCGCTCTCCTGGTTGAGACTGCCTACCTGACAAACAAGGAAGATCATAAGCGGCTGGAATCCGATGAATTCCGTAACGCTATAGCTGAGGGCATATATGATGGCATCATCGAAATTATTAAAACAATGGGTGCCCATAAGAAGAATGAGACATGGTGTTTTTCGGGAGTGCCCTAATGAACACTCCCGCATGAACAGTCATAAAACATACGTTTTGCGAACCGACTTTTCATTGAACCTGATTATCTGACAACTCTGGCGCTTCCTCCGGACATCAGCTTTTCAACTTCCTTCACATTTGCCATGGAAGTATCACCGGGCGTCGTCATGGCCAACGCTCCATGGGCCGCGCCGTAATTCACAGCTTTCATCGGGTCCCCTGTTGTCATCAGCCCATAAATTAAGCCGGATGCGAAGCTGTCTCCGCCGCCCACACGATCCATAATCTCCAGCCGCTCATAATCATTTGCCTTATGCAGCTCGCCGTTAGCCCAGCAAATTGCGCTCCAATCATTCACCGTTGCGGAATGAACGGTTCGCAAGGTTGTTGCAATAACCTTAAAATTAGGATAAGCTGCCACGACCTCCTGAATCATCTTTTTATAGCCCTCCAGGTTCAGTTCCTTCAGGTTCTCGTCATTTCCTTCAATCTCAAAGCCCAAAGCTGCTGTAAAGTCTTCTTCATTACCAATCATCACATCAATATATTTTGCTATTTCCTTATTGACTTCCTGTGCTTTTGCCTGTCCTCCGATGCTTTTCCACAGCGAAGGCCGATAGTTCAAATCGTAAGATACAATCGTACCGTATTTTTTAGCCGTCTGTACTGCTTCCAGAACAACCTCAGGTGTGGTCTCTGATAGGGCGGCGAAAATACCACCGGTATGAAACCATCGGCTGCCAAGCTTGCCGAAAATGGTTTCCCAATCAATATCTCCTTTTTTCAAGCTGGAAGCTGCCGTATTGGCTCGGTCGGAGACACCCAGCGCACCGCGGACACCAAAGCCGCGTTCTGTAAAGTTCAAGCCATTGCGTACATTTCTTCCGATACCGTCAAAAGGGATCCACCGGATAAATCGGGTGTCAACGCCCCCCTGCATGATGAAATCCTCCAGAAGGCGGCCTACATCATTATCTGCAAAGGCTGTGACAACCGCTGCATCCATTCCAAAGCATTTTTTCAATCCCCGGGTGACATTATACTCACCGCCGCCTTCCCACACCTGAAAAGACCTGGTATTGCGGATACGACCCTCGCCAGGATCCAATCTAAGCATGATTTCACCAAGTGAAATACAATCATAAACACAGTCGCTTTTGGGTTTCACACTTAAAAAATTCATTCCGAACAACTCCTCCCAAAGATTTACCTTCCCCTTGCCTCTTTAATCTTCTGAATAAACGCTTTAGCCGTCTCGGTAATTTTGGCGTAATCCCCGTTTTTCGCTCCGGCTGTAAGGCTGCTTCCTGCACCCAGGGCAACTGCACCTGCCTTAATCCATTCTGCGGCATTTTCGATGGTAACACCGCCTGTGGGCATCAATTCCGCTTGTGGTACGGGCCCCTTGATGGATTTTATGATTTGCGGACCAAACAGTTCACCGGGGAAAACCTTGATGATATCTGCTCCGGATTCAAGGCACTCGATCACTTCCCGGATGGTCATGGCTCCGGGCATGCATGGTACCCGATATCGGTTGCAAAGCCTTACGGTGTCTGCGTTAAAGCTTGGACTGACAACATATTGGGCACCGGAAAGTATAGCAATTCTGGCAGTCTCCGGGTCAAGTACTGTTCCCGCTCCAAGGATAATCTGTTCCTGGGAAAAACGTTGCGCGAGGGATTCAATGACCTTGTGCGCGCCAGGTACAGTAAACGTGATTTCAATAGCAGGCACTCCCCCCTCAAGGCATGCCTCGGTGATTCTGACAGCCTTGTCTTCGCTTTCAGCCCGGACTACCGCTACCAAACCGGTTTCCCTGATTCTTGTAATAACTTGTTCCTTTTTCATAGCATCCCCTCCAATCTACTTTCTTCATAATAAAACATACTTAGTTTTAAGCAGTCAAATAAATCATTCGATTTATTGCTAGATGAACCCCATCCTTTTGGAAATGGCGTCGGCCGCTTCAGTCACCATTGCGCTGAACTTTTCATCCTGCCCAGGTTCCAGGATATTCCTGTCACCCGATATACTGACAGCAGCGATGACTTTCCTTGTAAAATCCTTTATTGGAGCCGCAATGCACCGGATTCCCGGTTCGTGCTCTTCATTGTCAACGGCCCATCCTCTTTTGGTTGTTTTTTGTAGTTCTGAGAAAAAAACTTCCGGATCTTGAACTGTGTTTTCAGTATAAGGAGTAAAAATGATGTTCTTAAGAATCTGCTTTTGACGCGGAACGCTTTGCCCGGACAATAAAACCTTTCCCAATGCAGAGCAATAGACCGGAATTCGTCTTCCGATATGCGAATATAACCGAAGGCTTTGCACAACATCCACCTTTTCGATGTAGACCACATCGGTTTCATCCAATATGGCCAGATGGGTGACCTGCCCGGTCATTTCAGCCAGACGACGCATCATCGGGGCAGCCTCGGTTTTTAACTCCAGTTGATGCAAATGAAGGCTGCTGATTTCAACGAACTTAAGCCCTATTTTATAGAGTCCGCTTTTTTGATCCTTCTCAATGTACCCACGCGAAGCAAGGGCAGTGACAAGCCTGTGCACCGTGCTTTTATGCAGCTGAAGCTGCAGGCCGATCTCCGTAACTCCCATCCCCTGAGGGGAGGTAGCCAGCAGTTCGATAATGTCAAGGGTTCTGTCCAATGATTGCACATTCTGCTCTTTCAAATACTCCACTCCGTTTCATATTGTGGAACACCGTCCTGCTATATGATACTAATTGTAGACCAAAAACGGACTTTCGTCAAGAGAAGCAGTATGAAGAGCTGTACTATTTATCAAGCAAGTTTTTTACCGTCCCACATTCGGTTGTTGGTGTGCATCACGATATGATATAATCAGCCTGAACTCTGATCTCTGTATTGATCACAATTTTCTAAAATGAAAGAGGTGGAAGATATGGTTTATGTCATGCTGGCGGATGGTTTTGAGGAAATGGAAGCCATCACCCCTGTGGATGTATTGCGCAGAGCGAATATCGATGTTTCTACCGTATCGATTTCAAACAGCA
>JAAYJG010000251.1 GCA_012523055.1 Ruminiclostridium sp.
ATATGCCGCCTTCACCAGCAAACTATGTACAGAGAGCTGGCCGTGCCGGACGTAGCCTCAAATCAGCATCATATTCCCTCACCTACTGTCCAAACAGCTCTCATGATTTGAACTACTTTAATCGCCCCGTCGCGATGATAGAAGGCACCATCAAGCCGCCAGCCTTTAATATGGACAACGAAAAGATTGCGCTCAGGCACATCTTTGCTTCAGCGTTTTCTCATTATTGGTTGAGCAATTCACAGATGTACACCCGTACAATCGGAGATTATATTGATCAGGGTGGGTTTGATGGATTCAATGCATATCTGTCCGATAAACCAGCTAATCTACATGAATATCTCAAACGTATTCTGAGCAAGGAGCTGTATGATTTCTATCAAGTGGCGTCCTTTGGCTGGATACCATTGCTTTTTTCTAATGATACCAAAGAGCCTGGCGTTTTTAATATCGCAATAGCCAAGTATCAAGGAGAATTGAGTGATCTTGAGAAATCAAGGAAAAATACCCTTAAAAAGCTAAGAAGTCTGCCTTCGGGTGCGAAGGAATCTGGAAAATTCAACTGGGAAATGGGCGCAATTGATCGTTCTATTAAGACACTAAAAGGCCAGCGCTTGATCGAATTTTTGTCCAGAAACAACCTAATCCCAAAGTATGGGTTTCCAGTGGACACCGTTGAGCTTACAAGCGCCGGTAGAGGAGGTTCTTTGGGCACTCTGGAACTTGACAGGGATTTGTATACCGCGATTTCAGAATATGCACCGGAGTCTGAAGTTGTCGCGGATGGGATGCTCATCACCAGTCGCTATGTCCGGGTCCTGAGTGGGTTTGCCTGGCCTGAATACAACTATAGTTTTTGCTCCCACTGCCAAACGCTGAATAAAACAATCTATACCGAGAAGTTGCCGAAGCGGTGCCGACAATGTAATCATGAGCTTCCCAGGCAGTCTGGAAAATACATCATTCCCAAATTTGGTTTTATCATGGATGTCAAAGAGCCTTCGCGCGTTGGCACTAACAAGCCTGAGCGCACATACAAGGGGGCTCTCTCCTACATTGGCAATGGCAGAAAGATAGAAAACCGCTATTATGAGATTTGCGACAAGCAATTGATTATGGGCACAAGCCACATGGACGAATTAGCGATTCTGAATACATCTGACTTCTATATCTGTAAAACTTGCGGTTATGGTAAAATCCACAAAAACTCTTTCGACCGTGTTGTGGAATTGGAGCATAAAAACCCCAATGGATATTATTGCAGCAGTAAAAGACTAATGCCTTACGCGCTTGGCCATGAGTTTCAGACAGATGTGGTTTTGCTGAAGTTTACTGATGAGAACGTCGACAACATCGATGCCGCCTGGACCATCCTGTATGCGTTGCTGGAAGGACTGAGCAAGCACATTGTCATAGAGCGCAATGAGTTGTCCGGCTGTTTGCAGTGGTATAAAAACACGCGAATGAACAACGAGGGCAATTATGGCTTTGTGCTGTTTGATAACACCCCGGGCGGCGCCGGATATGTTCGCCAGCTAAAAGACCCAAACACCTTTATTGGGATGCTGCGGGAAGCAGAGCATATTGTCAGCCATTGCTCATGCGGAGGCGCGGCTGCCGATACTGCCTGTTATAGTTGCCTGTGCAATTACTATAATCAAAAGCAGCATGATCTGATGAAACGTTCCTATGCCATATTGTTTTTCTCCTCCATGCGCAACGGCACGGAGGCGTGGGCAATCAAAGAAGTAGCAGCTCCGGAGGAAGCAGAGGATGAGCATGGAGACCGCACAATCGCCGTGTTCAACAATGATGGGCAGAACCAATCCACCATGTCGTATCAGATGATCTGGGATTATATTGCTCAAGATACGGATGATCTCCAAGAGCGAGAATGGTTTGAAACCTTAAAGGCATGCATGCAATCTGGGAATTATGAGAAGCCATTCTATTCCGGCAGTTTACGCTTGATAGAAACCAATGAGGTCATCGCTGCGGACCTCATATGGCCAGAGTCAAAAGTCCTCTTCTTCCTTAAAGAGAACTGTGAGGATTATTTGCTGGCCAAGCGCACAGACTGGGAAGCGTACTGCATCCAGGAAGTGTTTGAAGCGGCAGACTTCATCAAAAGACTGGAGAATTAATAAATGGCTACGATGATTCCTGAAAAACCCATCCACATCCCTGAAGGTAGCTATGAAGGCGAGATGTTTGAAGCTTTGGCCAGTCTGCCTGATGAATACTACGTTTTTCATTCCTTTATGATCGTGTCCACCAGCTCAGGCACCGTCCATGAAAGCGAAACAGACTTTATCATCTTTCATCCACAGCAGGGTATGCTTGTGATTGAGGCAAAAGCGGGGAATGTAAGGTGTGTGCAGGGCGTATGGCTTTATGCTTCGGGTCGCGAAATGATAAATGGCGGGCCATATCGACAGGCAGACATGAACAAGTGGAAGCTGTCCAAGCTGTTTGATAAAAGAGGCATGACCGATATTTGGAAGCGGTGCAAGGTCTTACACGCGGTGTGGTTTCCTTCTATACACCGGGGAACGCTCAATGCGTTTTCCCTGCCCGCTGACAGCGACAAGTCTCTCACCCTGACCAAGGAGGCTCTATACAATACACGAAAGGAAATCGACCGGATTTTTGATATTGAACTGGCCAACGGAAACACCACCCACTTGTCACCAGCTGATGCCAAAAGAATTCTCTCAAACATCCTCTGTCCCACTTTTGACCTGGTTCCCGCCTTTGCCACTGAACTTGGAATCAAACGCAGCGCGTTTAACCGCCTGCTGAAGGAACAAGCCAATGTATTGAACTTCTTGGAGGAGCAGCCATACGCGATCATCAATGGTGTAGCAGGAACCGGAAAAACGATGATTGCACTGGAAAAAGCTAGACGGCATGCGGAACAAAATGAAAAGGTGCTTTTCTTATGCTTCAACAGAAAACTCTGTGATCATATCAAACTTCAACACCCACACACAAACATCAGCTACTACACAATAGATGCAATGGCGTGTGCATGGTGCAATACCACAACTGCGGATTTTGCGGCCTTTCAAGAGAAACTTGAGATAGCCTATTACGAAGGCCACTTCCCCTATCAGCATATCATCATTGATGAGGGCCAGGATTTTGGACAGGAACGAATCGAGGAATCCAACATCATCGGCACCTTGGAAACCATCATTCTTGATGGGCAGGAGGGCACCTTTTACTTGTTCTACGATAAGAACCAAATGGTGCAGGGAAGAAGAATACCCAGCTATATCGCTGATGCGGACTGCAAGCTGACCCTTTATAAGAACTGTAGGAACACCGAGAACAACGCCATCACATCTATGC
>JAAYJG010000252.1 GCA_012523055.1 Ruminiclostridium sp.
GAGTACCGAAACAAATGCAAACGAACCAGGCCTTCTTCGAACTGGCACTGTAAAACAAATTTTAAGATATGCAGGAGGTAGTTATGAACAAATCCAGGTTTTTATCCGTACTCACCATTGTTTGCTTGCTTGTAACCTTATTTCCAACCGCAGCAGTAGCCCAGACGGCTTACTCCTCTGTTACCGGAAGCGTTTCGCTGCCAGGAAGCGAAACAGCCCCTGCGGGCGGCGTGAAGGTTTCTATCCTTGTTGGCACAAACAACAATACACCAAACAATAAAAGCGACGATGTTGAAGTTACATATGATATCACAATTCCCCAGGGACAAAATTCCCACAGCTTCAGTATGATGATACCCAAAAGCAGCAGCTCCGCCGCAAAATATACGGTATTCTACACCGTTGGCAACAATTACGCTCCGTTTGGGTGGTACTCGGAAACAGGAACCGTCGCCATCAAGGACAAACGCACCCAAATTAATGTGAACGCAGGCAATGTCAGCAATGTAAATATCCAGCTCCTGCCGGGAAAAATCATTTCAGGGAAAATCATTCTGGGAAATACGAAAACAGCCCTGCCCAGGGAAATGAAATATACCTTAACCGCCATCCAAAAAGGTTCCAACAACAGCACGGCAGATGATGATATCATCATTACAAAGGAAATCACCGTTCCAGCCGGCCATTCAGAGGCTGCATATCAGCTGATTGTGCCGCTGAACTCCTCCGGTAGCGGCTATATAGTATACTATAACTATCAGAATGATGGGTACAAGGAAGCGGGATATTACCATACCAGCGGAACTACCCGTACTGAAAATACAGTAACACTCATCGATGTAAGCAATGTCGTGTCCGGCATTAATCTGACCACGGTTCCCTTTACCGTGATCTACGGCAGGCTTTATCTGCCCGATGGAAATGTCGCCCCCAATAATGGCATCGAAGCTATCATCACCGCTTTGAACAAGGGCGCATCCACCGCCAATACCGACGATTTCAGCTTCATGCAAAATGTTATCATCGCAAAAGACACCAATTATGTGGATTATAGAATAGCAGTTCCGGTTGTGGCGCTGGATTATACGGTTTCCTATACCGTATCCAAAAATTCGGGGTACATTTCCGAGGGCTTTTACAACACGGAGGATACTGTTTCCCAGGCAAGCAGAGCCACTTTACTGGATATCAGCGACAACCCGGTGGGCAATGTGAATCTGCGCATATTGAAAAAGGCCACACCTGCACCAACAGTTACGCCAAGCCCGTATCCCACACCCATTCCTGGCAGCGATGCCAAGTATGACGTGAATGATGACGGTTATGTGAACGTATTTGATCTGCTGGATTTGGCCAAGGTGATCGTGAGAAAATATGAAAAGGAAGGGTTCGACAAAGACCTGAAGCAATATGAAAAACGTGAAATGACCACAGAAGATATGAAGGTATTCTGGGATGTCTTCAAACCCTTTACAAACAACAAGTATAAAACGAAATGGTTTAATAATGTAAAGAACTGGTTTAACTTTAACAGCGATGACTGGAAGAATTTTGACTGGGGAAGCTTTAACTGGAATAACTTCAACTGGCAGAATTATAACTGGGAAGACTTCGACTGGAAAAATTTCAACTGGGAGGACTATGACTGGGAGGACTATGACTGGGAAGACTGGTTTGACTGCGATGACGATGACAAAAAAGACAGGAAGGAAAAGAATAATAACGGTAAAAAAATAGGATGGAATATAATCGGTAAAGCAAAAAAGAAAAAGTAGATTGGATACCACCGGTAAAGCAAAAAAGAAAAAGTAGATTGGATACCACCGGTAAAGCCAAAAAGAAAAAGTAGATTGGATTACCACCAGTAAACCTAAAAGAAAAACAGGTTGTTTACCACCGGTAAGCCAACAAGAAAAACAGGTGGATTACCGCCGATAAACCTAAAAGAAAAACAGGTGGTTTACCACCGGTAAGCCAACAAGAAAAACAGGTGGATTATCACCGATAAACCAAGAAGAAAAAACAGGATAAATTATTACCGGAACCCCAAAAATGAAGAATAAAACTATATTCACTAATCTCCAAACAGCGCCACTAAACGGGCGCTTTCTTTTTTTGACAAACTATTCATTGGGAAATTGCACAATTCTACAGCATTGACAACGTGAAAGGTATATATAGTATATATACCCTATCAAACATACGAAATATGAGATGAGTTGGAAGATATAACGAAAAATAGTAGGAGAGAAGCGCATTGTACATAGAAAAACTTATCGGAAGGCTGTCACCGATATCAGATATAAAATGCAGCAGAATGCCGAAAATACTGCAGTTTATTCGGAACAAGGTAAAATGGCTTGGAAATGAAAGCGAAACCTTCAAGATCATCTATCTTTATCGCTATATTTCACTGGTTATTACATCCCTGTTTTATTTCATAGATATTTCAAAGCACACCCTGGCCGTTAAGGCGTTCATCATCCTGTGCATTGTTGTATCCTCCATAATTTTGAACACCCTGTATTTAAAGAACCAGGGAAACTCCGCCAAGGTCATCCTTCTGGTGTATATGGAGATCATCCTGAACTGTTTCATTCTCATACCGTCGGGCGGCCTGTCAAGCCCATATGTCTGGTATGCCCTGAATACGCTGTTGATTACCTCGATGATGTTCCGGAAAATATTCTGCTGGCTGAACCTTTTGGTTTATCTTTCGGTTGCAACGGCATCCTCCTGGCTGATTGTAAATAAGGCAAACACCAACCTGACAGTGCTTATCCATCAAAACATGAATTTCGTGCTGGGCTTCACGCTAATCACTCTGGCGATCCAGCTGTTAACCAGGTACCTGAAAAGAATGACCCGGGAGAGTGAAAAGCTAAAATTAATGAATGAATGCCTGTACGATGCCAATACAAAAATCAGGGAATCGATGAACTATATACTAGAGCTGTACCAGGCCGTACACCTGTTTACAACCATGGACGACAGGGACGAGCTGGTGAGGCAGATTGTGAAATACACGGCAAAAATCACCAGGGTTCACCACGCGTTTTTTTACAGCCATTCCGGCGATGGGGGCAGGTTCATTGGAAACCCGGACCAGGCGGATGGTTTTCCGAATGAAACCGAAAGAAAGGCTTTGGCACAGCAATTGGAATTGGCCGGGTTAACCGAAGGCATAAAAACAGCAGAACTTTTCAATAAGGCATACATTCTTGTTCCCATCCATTCCAGCTTCAAGCGATATGGGCTGCTGGCCGTTGAAACAGACAAAACCGTTCACAGGGCCACAGAGGTAAAGGAGCAGCTTGAGTTCCTGTCCGAGCTTGGCGCTATTGTTCTGGAACGGTTCGAGCTGGAGGAAGTGAATGAAAAACTGCTGGTAACGCAGGAACAAAACCGCATCGCCGATGAAATTCACGACAGTGTGCTGCAGCGCCTGTTCAGCGTGTCCTGCGGCATTTTCAAGCTTACCAGGGGCTCGTCCAGGCTTAGCCAGGGCCAGATCAGGGACGAGCTGGAGGTTATGCAGCGTTCCCTAAGCAATGCCATGGGCGAGCTGCGTGCTGCGGTGTATGGCATGAGCTGGAAAAAGAGGGGCATGAACAGCTTTCTACTGGACATCAACAGCTATATTCAGGAAACAAGAGACCTGAACCATATTGCCATTACCTGCGACCTAACGGGGGACGATACCCTGCTGACGCTGAATGAAAAAAGGGCGATCTATCGAATCATTTGTGAGGCGGTGGGAAATGCGGTGCACCACGGAAAGGCGGATCAGATTGGTGTGGCGTTAAAAATGAGCAAGCCTGAAACCTTACTGGAGATTACAGACAACGGCATTGGTTTTGATCCGGAAAAGGTTATTCAATTGAACAAGGGAGGCCTGGGGATACAGAATATCTGCCAGCTGGTGCAATCTATGAATGGAAAAATTACGTTTACCAGCCAGGCGGACAAGGGTACCGGCATATTCATAAGCATCCCCGACCAATCACCACAAACAAGGAAGGATGTTGCGGTGTGAATGTATTAATTACAGATGATCACCCATTGGTTCGAAAGGGCTTGATGCAGGTTTTATCCATAGACGAAGAAACGAAGGAGGTTTACGAGGCCTCCAATGTGAACGAGGCAATGGATATTCTGCAAAAGTACAAGCCCGAGGTGTCCATCATCGATTTAAAGCTTGGGAAGGAGGACGGCCTGGAAATTGTAGACAAAGCCCAAAAAAGAAACTCCACATCCAAATTTATCATCCTCACCTCATCCTCCCGCAGGGAAGATTTTGAACGGGCGCAAAAGATGGGCGTAGATGGCTATGTGCTGAAGGAGGCCTTTCTGGAGGATATATTGTATGCCATGCATGTGGTGCTGCGGGGAAAGAAGTTTGTAGACCCGGAGCTGATGCATCACCCGGCCGATGCCATGGACAAAAAGCTTGAATTGCTGACCGAAAGGGAAAAGGAAGTGCTGTTTGAGCTGGGCAAGGGGAGAAGCAATCAGATGATTGCCAAACAGCTGTACATATCGGAGCATACGGTGAAGAAGCATATCAGCAGCATTCTGTCCAAGCTGGAGATGAACCAAAGAACCGAGGCAGCGCTGTTTTCAAACAACATACACCCATAAATCACAAATGGCCGGCCCAAGCAAGCTAGCAGCTGAGAATGCATTTCAGTGAACCCATCCATAAAAAGCTGAACATCAATCGTTTTTACGAAGTAAAATACGTAATGGTGTTTTTGCACACCATAGTCCTGGACCCGTACATCAGGAACCCATACGGATAGAAGTGGGTGAGCTTAGGAAATAGATGAAGTTCATTCAGGTGAGGTGACCTAAAATGAGAAGATTGATCAGAAAAAAGCACCATTATGCCAAAACAATCCTGTTTCTCATCTGTATTGCGGCGTTAAGCTTTGTGGGAGTAAGCTATGCTTCCTGGAACAGTCAGATGGAGATCCTGACAAGCGTTACAACAGGCTTTCTCGACGTCTATTTCAACGGCTGGGCAACAAACAGCGAGGGCTTGCAGATTTCGCTGGATGATGCGCAAAGGCTGATGCTGGTTGAAGGCATTGTTGAGGAAAGCATGACAGAGGTTGTTACGCAGACCGAGGAAGCAACCATCATTACTGCGGATTATTCGGATTATGAGGGGTCCTTTGATTACAGCATCGCAGATGCGGGCAGTGCTGATGCCCAGCTTGCAGGAAAAAGCATTCAAAAGGATGATTCGCTTGTTCTTGAAGAAACGGTTGGCGAGGATGACCGGCAGCAGATACGCATAAAGGCGGGGGAAGGGGTTTATAACTTTGAGATCGAGCTGCAATATACAAATAAGCCATAAACAGAGGCCTTGAAAATTGTTGGAAAACCGTAAAAAAGAACCGCACTATGCAAATAAGCCTTAACCAGGGGCTTTTGGAAATAGATAAAAAACCATAAAGAGAGAGAACTGCAAACGCAGCTGGATGTAATTTTTCACAGAAATGAAGGTGTTGCTGTGAGTAAAAAGCTGATGGTCGTGATAGCCAGTGTAGTTGTTGCACTGGTGCTTTTATCCACAGGGTACGGATTATGGGAGAAAACCCTTTACATTAAAGGAACGCTCACCGTAAATCGTCCCTTATTTACCGAACAGGTTATTCCAAAGCTGAGTGTTGCTGATGCGGTATATCCGGATTCATTGCTGGAAATACCAATGGATACCGGCCTTGGGGTTCTCCTGGAGGAACCCGGGAACAGTACAGGCCATGACGGGCAGGTTCCTGCTGGGGAAGAGAATGATCAGCAATCCGTTACAGAAAACGTATACAGAGAGTACCCATAAAGCCTGTAATGCTGGTGTTAGCTGTGTTAGCAGCCACAACGAGAAAATGCCCTTGAAACCGTTGTCCTTCCTATGGCCTTTCATAAACAACAGGTATTGAAAAAACGTCCGAGATAAGATTTGCCTTATTAAATTGCACAGGCTTCAATCGGGAGGCCTGTGCAGTAAATTTCTTCGCATTCCGATCCAGTTTTAAGCGAGGTGAAACAAAATGCCGCGAAGCTATTTGCCTGCGGGTCATTCCAAAACAAAATGCCTCCTGTTTATCGGAGGCATGCTTTTTATCTATTTATTGGATAATTTGTCCGTCAGCAGGTACATCGGTTATGATACCTATACCTTTATACTGAAACCTGTGCTGTGGATCACCCTGGCCGTCATCATCAGGGTTTTACCGGCAAGCCGGCCCAAAGGCCCGCTGAAGCTAAGGGAAAACATAGTCCTGTGGGCCTTTATCCTGGCAGCAGTCAACCTCATCATTTCGCTGGCGGGCGGTTTAATAGACGGCTTTGGGAAAAGCCCCTACAGCCATACCTTCACGGGCATGCTTTTGAATATCCTGATGGTGGGATCGATGCTTTCAGGCCGGGAAGCCGCAAGAGATTTTTTGGTGAACCATATAACCCGGCAGGAGAGATTCTCCGTCTTCATTGCATTTTCAATTTTTTTCACAATGCTCGGTTACCCTGTTTACAGGTTTACAGCCCTGAAAAGCGGAGAGGAAGTATTGAAGTTTATCGCCCAGTATGTGGCGCCCGATTTCAGCCAGAACCTTCTGGCGACCTTCCTGGCTTTTCTTGGAGGATGGATGCCTTCCCTGCTGTATATGGGAATTCTGCAGGCGTTTCATTGGCTTTCCCCGGTGCTTCCCAACCTGAAATGGATTACAGCCGCGCTGATTGGAATGATGTGCCCGGTCTTTTCGCTAAGCGCCCTGCAGAATTTGTACCTGAAGGAAACCCATGCCCTGAAAAAAACAAAGGAAAAGGGGGAAGGCACCATCGGGTGGATCGTCACCAGCATTGTTTCCATTGGAATCATCTGGTTTGCCGTCGGCGTATTTCCCGTCTATCCGTCGGTGATTGCAACGGGGAGCATGGAACCCGATATACAGCCGGGTGACATGCTTTTAATCGATAAAATAACCAATGAGCAAGAGCTTAGGCAGCTGGCCAAAGGGGACATTATTCAGTTCAAATATGAAAATGTGCTGATATCCCATCGCATTGTCGAAGTGGTTTATGATGACAATACCCTGCGTTTCCGCACCAAAGGAGATAACAACTCCTCCGCCGATCGATACCTGGTAAAGCCTGAAGATATCAAGGGTAAAATCGCCTATATCCTCCCCAAGGTGGGATGGCCCACACTATTGATTAAAAAACGGGAGGAACGCCCGCTGGAGGCGGCGGAATACTAAAAAAAGAATCCGTAAAACGGATTCTTTCTTTATATGAGATAAAAGTTACAAGCCATTGGTAGACTGTAACCATCAGGCAAATCAATTTTCATTGAACTGCTTCCATTCAAAATTCAGGCTGACAATGAAATGCCTGTTCTGCATATTGTTCTCAAAGCCTTCGCTGAAGCGGAACGCGATTTCACCCTCAAGGATGTTGTCACCGGGTTGATCCTTCGTCTCCAGCTGAAGATCTCTTACCGCAGCATTGTTGTCCAAATATTGCTGCAAATTATCAAGCGTTGTGGTTGAACCGTTGATTACGTGCATTGAACCTGTTTGGTTTCCCGAGCTGTCGAACCTTCGGATGTAAAGGTTGGTCACCAGGATATGATCGTACAGCTCTTGTATCAGGGTGTCTTCCGATTCATCCGACAGTGTGTCGTCGAGGATATCACAGGTAACAATACAACTTTTAAACCGTGCGGGAATGGTGCCGTTGTTTTCCAGTTTAAACGGAACGGCATAGTTCATCCCCGGAAAGAAATCTGTAAAATTGGCGTTCAGCGTATGACTGTCGGCAAGCTCCAGTTCTCCGGCAGAGTCCGGATAGGTATAATGCTGTGGAAAAAAATAAGGATAAAATAAATAGGGATAGCTTAAGTCCCTATGCTGATCCACAAACTCAACCAATAACTCACCAGTCGTAACAGTGGCCGGGATCGTTACCGTTTCACTCCACCAGGCATAGCCAACGCCCATCAATATGATTGAAACCAATAAGACAAGGGCGATAACCTTTGTTTTTCCCATGTTCTGACCCCTTCCAAAATTATTTCTCTAAAAACAGGCAGGGGAGTGTTTCCCCTGCCCGATAAAACTATTATTAGCGGTTGAACTGTTCGAAGGTCGGGTTGACCGTGATTTCAAAGAGTTCCCCTTCGAGATTGGTGTCATTCTCGTCAAGCTCGGCGTTGATAATCACATACAGAACTTCTTCGGGCTGGATGGTGATGTCATCCACAGTCCTGTATCCGTAACCAGCGTCATAGAGGGTGCTGATTATCTGAGGATCATCGATCAGCGCATCATCATTAAAGGAAGGGGTAATGCTGACCTGGAATCTGTCATAATAATTTTCAAAACCACCGGTGACAGCGGAAGCTACCAAAGAACCGGCCATAATTTTAACTTCCATCGTACCATTGTTCTGAATTCCTATGACAGCTTTTCCAAATGCTCCGGGATAGAGGTTATTGATATTCACATCCAGGCTGTCGGTATCATCCGCATCTAATCCAATGTTGCCATTCGCGTTTGTGATGGTGACATTCTGGGATTGCTCAGAGGTAAAGGAAACAATGTCCATGTCCAAAACACCGGTTGTTACATCCGTATTCAGGGTAACGGTTTCACTCCACCATGCATAGCCTGCGCCAATCAGCATGACTGCCACTGCAAGCACCAGGGCGATAAATCTTGTCTTTTTCATGATTCTACACTCCTTTTTCACTTCATTATCACTTCTGTATGGAAGATTGTTTTCCAGCGAATGAAAGCTCTATTGCCGGCGTGACCGAGATTTCATTTGCTGCAATACAGACACTATTTTAGAGGTTTGTGACGCGGAATGCTTCATTCCAAAGATTGATTTACTTTGCTTCGATGAAGGTATATCCATTGGTACTTAAGGCTTATAGGATACTACTTTCGTACCTGTGCAAAGCAGGTTTACCCCAATTTTGCGCTTAACCGGGAAATAAGCCTGCAATATTTGTAAAAA
>JAAYJG010000253.1 GCA_012523055.1 Ruminiclostridium sp.
CCGTGATAAACTGAAATAAGGCTTTTATAATTTGCAAAAACGATCTATAATGGTTCATTGGAGTGGATAAAGCTACAAGGAGATGTCGATATGATAAAAATTACGTTAAAGGACGGAAGCTGGAAAGAAATCAACAGAGGGTCAACGGTTCTTGAAGCCGCTGAAGGAATCAGCGCGGGCCTTGCCAGAAATGCGACCGCAGGTGAAGTGAACGGAAAAACAGTGGACTTGCGGTTTGCCCTGAATGAAGATTGCGGTTTGAATATCCTCACCTTCGAGGATCAGGCGGGCAAGCAGGCCTATTGGCATACAACCTCCCACATTATGGCACACGCGGTGAAGCGGTTGTTTCCCGAGATAAAGCTGGCCATCGGGCCTTCCATTGAAAGTGGTTTTTATTACGACTTTGATGTTGAAAAGCCATTTTCTCCGGAGCAACTGGAGAAAATTGAAAAGGAAATGAACAACATTATAAAAGAGGACCTGCCACTCGAGCGTTTTACGCTAAGCCGTGAAGAAGCATTGAAGATGGTTGAGGGTGAAGGTGAAATCTATAAAGCCGAGCTCATTCGCGAGCTTCCGCAAGATGCGGTCATCAGCTTCTACCGCCAGGGTGATTTTACCGACCTGTGCGCGGGGCCTCATCTGATGAGCACCGGAAAAGTGAAGGCTTTCAAGCTTGTGAACCTGGCCGGTGCCTACTGGCGGGGGAATGAAAAGAATAAAATGCTGCAAAGGATTTATGGCGTCAGCTTCCCGAAGAAGAGCATGCTCGATGAGCATCTGGAAAGGTTGGAGGAAGCCAAAAAACGCGATCATAACAAGCTGGGGCGCGAACTACAGCTGTTCATGACCTCCGAACCCATTGGTCAGGGGTTGCCGCTTTTAATGCCCAAGGGTGCAAAGGTGATTCAGGTTCTGCAGCGATTTATCGAGGATGAAGAGGAGCGCAGAGGTTATGTCCTTACAAAAACCCCATTGATGGCAAAAAGCGAGCTGTATAAAATTTCAGGCCATTGGCAGCACTATAAAGATAGTATGTTTGTGCTGGGCGACGAGGAAAAGGACGAGGAGGTAATGGCCTTAAGGCCCATGACATGCCCATTCCAGTTTATGATCTACAATGCCAGCCTGCACAGCTACAGGGATTTGCCGGTGAGAATGGCTGAAACCTCAACACTTTTCAGAAATGAAGCTTCAGGTGAAATGCACGGGCTAATCCGCGTACGCCAGTTTACCATATCTGAAGGCCATTTAGTTGTTACACCCGACCAGCTGGAAGAAGAGTTCAAGGGTGTTCTGGATCTCATCAATTATGTACTGGATATTTTGGGCATCAAAGAAGACATATCCTACCGGTTCTCCAAATGGGATCCCAATAACAGGGAAAAATACATTGACAACCCGGAAGCCTGGGAGGATACCCAGAATAAAATGAAAAACATTCTGGATCATTTGGGTCTGGATTATAAGGAAGCCGAGGATGAAGCTGCTTTTTACGGGCCAAAGCTGGATATCCAGTTCAGAAATGTTCATGGCAAGGAAGACACGATGATCACCGTACAGATAGACTTCTCCCTGCCCGACAGGTTTGATATGACCTTTATCGACAAGGACAATCAAAAGAAGCGGCCCTATGTCATTCACCGTACATCTATCGGCTGCTACGAGCGTACGCTGGCTATGCTCATAGAAAAATACGCTGGTGCGTTCCCCACCTGGATGGCTCCTGTTCAGGTAAAGGTCCTGCCCATTATCGACAAACAGCAGGCCTATGCTTCTATGGTGGCTAATCAGCTGAAGAAGCTGGGCGTCCGGGTCGAAGTGGATACCCGCAATGAAAAAATCGGGTACAAGATTCGTGAAGCACAACTGGAAAAAATACCATACATGCTGGTCATCGGCGATAAGGAAATGGAAAACAATCAGGTTGCAGTGCGTTCCAGAAAGGAAGGCGACCTGGGCGCAATGGATGTGAACGCATTTATTGCGAAGCTTACGGAAGAAATAGAATCAAAAGCACGATAATCAAAACACAAGGGGACGGTTCTTCCAGAAGAACCGTCCCCTTGTGTTCTCCCTCAAAGATAAGCCTGGTTAATTTGCTCGAAAATTTCTTCAGGGGTCATTCCTGTAGCATCGATCACCGGTGCGCCGGTGGCGGTATCCTGCATTCCCAGAAAGTCACTGCTCATTCCTGTTAGCACAATGGCATCATAGTCTTCGTTCTGTGCCTGTGTAAAGGCATCAAATTCAACAGTCTCCACTTCATATCCCTGGTCTTCAAGATATTCCTGAACAGGCGTCAGGCCTTTCTGAACGGCAATCTTTTTCATTCCTTATTCCCTCCTGTGTGTATTCGAATTCAATCAATCATAATCATAATATGCGAAAGATCCTCACAGAGTATTCACACGCAAATTGAAAAACGAACCGTCCCCTTGTGTTCGAATCCTGGGTTGTCTTCAAAAAAGTCGAGCATTTTTTGGTGTTGATTCATATAATTCAGATCTGGACTATACGAATACTAAGAGGGAAACGTCAGCTATAGTTAAAGTGTATTGTTACTGATAAGCTAAAGTGTCCAGAAATAGATGTTAATAATTGTCCAAAATCTGCTTGACTCTGTGACCACGAATACTTAATGGGTTTATCGCTTTTAGCATTACCGGTTAAAA
>JAAYJG010000254.1 GCA_012523055.1 Ruminiclostridium sp.
ACCAAGTGGAATTTCTAACGTTTAACCAACAACATCATGCTGGAAAAGATATTCAAGTTACAACAGAACAAAACGACGGTACGTACCGAGATTCTGGCGGGGATCATTACCTTCCTCACGATGTCCTATATCCTGGCCGTGAACCCGCAGATTCTTGGGGAGACTGGCATGGATAAAGGAGCGTTGTTCACCACAACTGCCATCGCTGCGATTGCCGGCACCCTTTTTATGGCGCTCATTGCCAATGTGCCTATCGCCCAGGCTCCGGGAATGGGATTGAACAACTTTTTTGCTTTCAGCGTAGTCATTGCAATGGGACACTCCTGGCAATTTGCCTTGACGGGTGTGTTGCTTTCAGGCCTCTGTTTTATGTTGTTGACCATTTTCAATATCCGGAAAATTATCGTGGACAACATCCCTGTGGCACTGAAAAATGCAATTCCTATCGGCATCGGTTTGTTCATCACGCTCATAGGGCTGAAAAGTGCCGGAATTGTAACGGCTAACCCGTTTACACTCGTTCAACTCGGCAATATGGCAGATCCCAATGTATGGATTGCAGTACTTGGATTGGTGGTGATTGCGGTGCTTCTGGTTAAAAAAGTGCACGGCGCCATCCTGATCGGGATCATTGCTTCTACGCTTTTTGCCGGATTCCTGGGACTGATCCAGTTACCCCAGGGTAGTTGGATTACCCTTCCGCCGAGCATCGAGCCAATCTTCTTCAAATTTGAGTGGAGCAGTATTCTCTCCTTCGATATGTTGATTGTCGTTTTTACCTTCCTGATGGTTAATATTTTTGATGCAATGGGAACGTTGATCGGTGTGATCTCCAAAATCGGAAAATCGGAGAAAGACGGCAGCTTCCCCCAATTGCAGAAAGCGTTGTTTGCCGACGCATTGGGAACATTTGTCGGTGCTCTCCTGGGAACCAGCCCGAATACCTCATACGTAGAAAGCGCTTCAGGAGTCGCTGCCGGTGGTAGAACAGGACTCACCAGTGTGAGCACAACCCTGATGTTTGTGCTGGCCCTTTTCTTTGCCCCGATATTTCTGATGGTGCCAGCTGCAGCAACAGCCCCTGCGCTGATCATCATCGGGTTGTTCATGATGAGTTCGGTTGCTGACATCGATTTCAGCGATATAAGCGAAGGGCTCCCCGCTTTTGTCACCATCATCTTCATGCCGTTCACGTATAGCATTGCAAACGGAATCATCTTTGGGATGTTGGGTTTCACCATCGTCAAGCTGCTGTCGGGAAAGGTAAAAGATGTGAGTCTCACCATGTATGTCCTGACACTGTTTTTCCTGATCAAGATTGTACTGGATGCATCCAATGCCTTTGTTCATTGATGAATTGAGCGCTTTGTCAATCAAGAAATAAGCCAACTCGTTAATTTATTTGCCGTTCTGGGATAAAACCATTACTTTTGCGGCCTAATTCAAATATCACTCAGACAAATATAATGTATGGCAACAACCGCTGATTTCAGAAACGGCATGTGCATCGACCTCGAAGGTCAGTA
>JAAYJG010000255.1 GCA_012523055.1 Ruminiclostridium sp.
ACACCGCTGTATCCGGTATGCACACCAACCAGAAGTCTCTGGAGGTAACCGGTCATAACATATCCAATCTGTCTACCCAGGGTTATACACGGCAGCAGGCTATGATACAAACCGCCAATACCCGCCAAGTCGCCAATTCCTGGCTTGAGATGGGCACCTCTGTGCAGGAAATACGCCAAATCAGGAATACCTTCCTGGATAATATCTACCGAAGGGAAATGAACGGTTACGGGTATTGGGAGGCCAGAGCCAACAGCGCAAAGGATCTGGAAGCCATCCTGGGGGAACCCATGCTGGACGGCCTGCAAACGTCATTAAATGAATTTTGGGATTCCTGGCAAGAGCTCGCAAAGGCACCCGACAGCCTTACCGTCAGGGCTCTGGTACGGCAGCGGGGTGAAGCGCTGGCCTACCATATGAACCATATGGGCTCCCAGATCAACAAGCTTCAGGATGATATCAATACTGAAATTACAAAAAGGATCAGTGAGGTTAACGGGATAACCCATGAAATTGCCAAGTTGAATATTTCCATCGCAAAAGCCGAAGTGGCGCAAAACAAGGCAAACGATTATTACGATCAGAGAAATCACCTGGTAGATCAGCTTTCCAAGCTGGTACAGGCCGAGGTCAGGGAGAACCAGGACGGTCAGATGGATGTTATTGTTGGTGGTTATTACCTTGTGACGAAAGCGCATAGCACCAATCTTGTTGCTTCCCAGAACTCATCCCTTTCTCATTTTGTCACCCCAAGGGTGGAAGGCCTGAACGTAGCCCTCGATGTGGGGGAAGGCGCACTGAAGGGCTTGCTGGAATCCAGGGGACAGGTCAGCGGTGCGAAAGGAAGCTTTGACAATGGGTCACCAAACACAACGGCCGATATCACCCTGGCAGTGGACATTTCCTCTGCCGCGCATCTGGCTGGCCTCCAGGGCAATGCCGCCAGCCTTGTTCAGGAACTGAAAACCAGGGGCTTAAATTACAACCTTCGCCTGGTTACATACGACGGAAACGGAGTGGTTTCCAACGATAATTATGCCACTAACCAAGCAGACTTTATGGCGGCGATAAATGGTTTAACGGCCACCGGCGTCAGCAGCGCAAATTTTGGGGATGTTGTCACCGAATTGGCAAGTGCTGCACCCTTTATGGCGGGTGCTAACCGATATGTATTCACCTATACCGCCGAAAGCATCAATGGAAACGGTATAACCACCTCCGATGCTCAGGTAAGCCAGTATGTAAATCTGCTGAAAGAGAACAACCTGAAGGTTTCCGTGATCACCGCCCCATCGGAATTTGAAGATGGAGATCCCACGGAACAGGGTTGGGACGCCATCACCAATGCAACCGGAGGAAGTTTGTATGATTTGACAACCCCGGCGGCGGATCTCCCCGGAATGTATGCAAAAATAGGCGCTGATACCGCAGCTGATGTTAATAAGGGAATTGTCACGGTGAACGATTCGCTGGATATCATCTCTTCAATCAGGAAGATGCTCAACGGGATTATAAATGTGGTAGCCAGGGAAGTCAACCGTCTGCAGCTGAATGGAAAAACATTGCAGGGTACCGATGGCGGGCCGTTCTTCGAGCCCATTGAGGGTTCCCTTCCTATGGAGATGGGTAATATTCGTGTTGCAACTGCGATGAAGGATTTGAACAATATCGTTGCTTCCGCCGACGGATCCAACGGGGACAATACGATTGCGCTGCAGGTGGCCCACCTTCGTAACGAGACGCTGATGCGCGGCTCAAGCCAAACGCTCAGCTTTGATGATTACTATCAGAACATCATTTTGCGTATTGGAAATATGGGGAACATCGCACAGCAGACAGCGTCCAACCAGCAGGCCCTTGTTCAGGCCGCTGACAATGACCGGCAGACGGTCATGGGGGTTTCACTGGACGAGGAAATGAGCAATATGATTCGATACAAATATGCATATAACGCAGCCACAAAAACCATCAGCATGATCAATGAGATGCTGGACACGCTGATTCACCGGACTGGTCTTTCGGGCAGGTAAAAATAAGGAGCGAATGATATGAACAACACAACCTTCATTGGCCTGGATATAGCCACCAGAGGCCTGTATACCGCACAGCGGGGGCTTACTAACGTAAACCACAATATTGACAATATCAACACCCCGGGTTATTCCCGCCAGGTATTGCAGCAGCAAGCCGCCAGGCCCATGATGGCAGCCGATGGCAGTGGAATGCTGGGCACCGGTTCAGATGTAACAGGCGTAAAAAGGGTGCGGGATGAATATCTGGATACGAAATACCGCAGCGAAGCCCAGGCATTGGGTGAATGGGACATTAAAAATACGCTTCTGGAGGAAATGCAGACCATGTACAACGAGCCTTCAGAAAGCGGCTTTAATACTGTTTTGAATGAGTTCTATGATAATCTGCAGCGCCTCTCCTCCGATCCGTCAAACCTGTCGTCCAGGGCTGCGGTAAAGGAAAAAGCCATTGCCGTTACGAAGTATTTTAACAGCGTGGCTTCGCATTTTGAGTATCTGCAGAACGATGTAAACAACCTTGTTTATGCCAAAGTGAACGAGATCAATTCGCTGGCCGATCAGGTCGTTAAGCTGAACCAGCAGATCTATAATTACGAGATCACCGGCAATACTGCCAACGACTTGCGAGATCAGCGTGGAGACCTGGTTGATAAGCTTTCACGGCTTGTCAATATACAAGCCTATGAAACCGTAACCGGGAAGCTGCCCAATGGTCAGGACGATTTGCGTTTCAGCGTAACCATCAGCGGTAAACCGCTTGTGGATCATACGCTGGTGTCCCATCTGAAAACCGAACAGCGCAGCGACAGGCGCAACCCTGAAGATATTGACAACCTGTATGATATCAGGTGGGCCGACGGCAATACTTTAGCCATTCGATCCGGTGAACTGAAGGGCTATCTGGATATCAGGGACGGGAACGAAGGTTTGAACGGAAGTGCTGACTACAGGGGCATTCCCCATTATCAGCGCAAAATGAATGAATTTGTCCGTGTTTTTGCAAGAACCTTCAATGAAGGGGTTGTAGACACCAACGGCGATGGTGTTTTAGACAAGGTGGACGGCCATGTGGACGGATATACCCTGAATTCACAGCCCGGAGACCCTGTAGCGGGTATACGGTTTTTCACCATGGTGGACGAATACGGTAAGCCTTTGGGCAGCACCAGCTTTGCAGCCGGTGCGGGGGCTGCGGTGGACGATCCGCTTACAGCGGGTTCAAATGAGTATTACGATGCCATGTACCAGCAGATCACCGCGAAGAACTTCTCCATCAGCAGTGAAGTTGACGAGAACCCAAGCGACAATATCGCCACCTCAGGCGCACCGGGAGAGGTGGGCAACATTGAAAACCTGCGCTCGTTCATGGGCTTGAGGCATAACACCTACATGTTTATGGAGGGTGGCCCGGAGGATTTTGTGAAGACGATCATTTCCACGATGGGGGTTGACGGACAACAGGCCAAGGCCAATCTTGATAATCAAAGCATCATGACCCGGCAGATTGAAACCAGAAGGCAGTCCATCTCGGGCGTATCCATCGATGAAGAAATGGGGAACCTGGTGCGTTACCAGCATGCCTATAACGCAGCAGCAAAAATGATACAAACCTATGCAGAATTATTGGATGTCCTGGTGAACAGGCTGGGGATATGATTTCAGGCAATTAATGACGGGTAACAGGTGACAGAAGATGCGGCCTGTAACCGATAAACCTTTAAAGGAGTGATATTATGCGCATCACCAACAACATGCTGATCAATAACATGATTTCTAACCTAAACACAAACCTGAACCGCATGAACAAATACCAGAACCAGTTGGCCACTGGCAAGAAGATCAGCCTTCCGTCGGATGATCCGATTGTGGCTTCCCGCGCGCTGAAACTGCGGACAGACGTTGCGGAGATCGAGCAGTATCAGAGAAATGTGGACGATGCCTCTTCCTGGATGGAAATTACTGAAACGACACTGGAACAGATGGGCGAGGTTATGCAGAGGGTTCGTGAATTGACGGTGCAGGGAAGTAATGGCACCTCCACCCCTGAGGATTTGGATAAAATCAAACAGGAAATGGATCAATTGAAGATCCAAATGACCCATCTGGCCAATACGACCTATTCGGGCAGGTATATCTTTTCAGGCTATAAGACCGACAAGCCGCTGATGGATGAAAACGGCGTGTTTCTGATTGATATTGCCAACAGCGAGCAAATCAACTATGAAATTGGAATTGGCGATGATATCAATATCAATGTGGCAGGCAGCGACCTGTTCAATAATGGAACGGACGCAGCAGCAACCGGCACCAGCAGCCTGATTGGAACCTTTGACACATTGATTGCCGCCCTTGGCTCCGGGGATAATAGCGCGGTAGGGAATACCCTTTCACAAATTGATGCAGACATGAACAACATCCTGCGTGTCCGCTCAGGCCTTGGCGCCCGAATGAACCGACTGGAACTGACAGCCAACAGACTGGGAGATGATTTTATCAATTTTACAAAGTTGATGAGTAAAAACGAGGATGTAGATATGGCCGAAGCCATTATGGGCCTTCAGAATGAAGAAAACGTATATCGCGCATCCCTGTCGGCCGGTGCGAAGGTGATTCAACCCAGTTTGGTAGATTTCCTGAGATAAAACAGGAAATGGGGTGAACCGAGTTGCTTTCTATTTCAACCAAACCCGGTTTAATTGGTGTTCAAACCACCCCGGGAAAATTTCATATGGAGAACAGGCCTGCCAGGTTGGAAATGCACCAGGAGCATGCTTTCATGGAACTTCAAACCCATAAACCCACGCTGGAAATCAGCCAGTACAAAGCCAGAGCTCTATTGGGATATAAAAATACAGGGGATGCTGTTTCAGAGTGGGCCCAATTGGGAAAACAAAAAGCAATGGAATATATTGCGAACAAGGCGGAAGAGGGAAATCGGCTGAAAGCAATTGAAAGGGGCGGAAACCCCATCCGGGAGATCGTGATTGAAAAAGCCTGGCCGCAAAAGCAAAGACAGGGCACGTATACGCCCGTTGTCGGCCCGCAATACCATGCAACTCCCGGAGAAGTATCCATCACGCCACCCCCTGTGAACAACCCGACGCATATTGGCTATCGGGCACAGTACCTCCCCGGTGAACTGAATGTTCAATATAATCCTGCTGTGGTCAATATCTACATGCGACAATACCCAGAAATCAGTATTGATGTATCCATTTAGTTGAAATAGAACGGAAATAACAGAAAATTTGGAGGGTTAATTCTATGCAGCTTCAAACAAGAAATTTTGGTGAGATCACAGTGAATGAAAGCGATGTCATCGTTTTTCCATCCGGTCTGCCCGGGTTCGAAGAGATGAAAAAATTTACCCTGCTTGGCAAGCAGGATACGGGGGCCGTTTTTTTCTGGCTTCAGAGTATAGACGAGCCAAACCTTTCTTTTGTTGTGACCGATCCCTTTGCCATCCATCCTGAATATTTCGTAGATGTCGATGATTCTGAAACGCAAGAGCTTCAAATCAGCGATGCTGAAGATTTATTAACACTGGCCATTGTGACCGTCCCCGAGAATGTGAAAAACACCACGGTAAACCTGAAGGCTCCGGTCCTCATCAATTTGCACAACAACAAGGGTAAACAAATTATCATGAAAAATGAGACATTTCCTGTGAAATATAATATAATGAACGAGTGAGCGGCTAAAGCAATGCGAATGAAATGAAAGCGAAATTAAATCAATACCAATAACCGTCATCCAGAACCTAAACCTAGCATCCAGGAGGGTATCAATATGCTGGTTTTATCCAGAAAAAAAGGCCAATCCATCATGATCGGCCACGATATAGAAATCTCCATTGTGGATATTCAGGGGGAACAAATCCGTTTGGGCATCAACGCGCCGCGGGATGTTACCATTCACCGCAAAGAGGTTTTTGAAGAGATCATCCAGGAAAACAAGCAGGCTGCGGCCACGCCCATCAGCCCCGATGTCATCCGTTCCATTAGAATTGAGAATAAGGAAAAAGAAAAGTAAAACACACTTGTGTCATTCTGAGCGAAGCGAAAAATAAAACCACTCGTGTCATTCTGAGCGAAGCGAAGAATCTCCGCGAAGCGAAGTGAAAGACGAAACCACTGATGTCATTCTGAGTGAAGCGAAGAATCTTTCCAAAGTATTAAGAAAGGCTCTTCGCTTTTACACAAGGCGACATACATTCCTCTGAAAAAAGTTTAAAATATTCTTTAAAAAGTACTAAAGTATTTCTTTTTTATTACGATATTTATAGTGAGACAATAAAAGATCCTTTGGTCGACCGGGTTTTTCGTTGTTTCAATTGTTATCAACTCAATAAACTGTCCGGCAAGGACGCCGGGCTCAATAACAAGGAGGTTTTATCATGAGAATCAATCATAACATCGCATCCCTGAACACGTATCGTCAATTAACCACCAACACTGCAGGAGGCAGCAAACCCCTGGAAAAATTGTCTTCAGGTCTTAGAATCAATCGCTCCGGCGACGACACCGCAGGCTTGGCAATCAGTGAAAAGATGAGAGGGCAAATCAGAGGCTTGGATCAGGCATCCAGAAACGCTCAGGACGGCATCTCAATGATTCAGACAGCAGAAGGCGCACTGAATGAAACCCACTCCATCCTCCAGAGAATGAGAGAACTGGCCGTACAGTCCGCCAACGACACCAACGTTGACGTTGACCGCAGTGAAATTCAAAAGGAAATCGACGAACTGGCCAAGGAAATTACCAGAATCTCAAACAGCACCGAATTCAACACCCAGAAGCTGATCAACGGCGGAAAAACTGATGCCAATATGGGCTCAGTGAAATTCCATGTAGGTGCCAATACTGCTCAGGATATCACATTATCCATCAATGCAGTTGATGCTAAAACACTTGGTATTTCCCGTGACATTTCAAAAGACGCAACGGGCACACTTGCTTCAACAGGTAACACAAAGCTTGCGTCTGTAAGCTTTGCAGATACAGTGGGTATTGGTATAGTTGACGGCGCTGAAATTGAATTTGCTTATACCGCCGGGACACCCGCTACAAAATCATCAATCACAGGTGGTGACGTAGCTCTGGGTACTGTATTGACAGCAGATCAAGCGACAATGACTATCAACGTTGGGGGTAACAATTATACTCTTCAACTGGCAGGCACTGTTGATGCCGACGCAGATGCTCTGGCAGCTCGTATTGGAAATGCAAAGTTGAATGGTACCGGTCCCCTATTAAGCTCAGTGGTCAATGTTACCGCTTCCGCAGTAGATGGAGCAATCACGCTCGAAGCCGTTAACGGCGGAGCTACCGCTATTACGGTATCTTACTCCGGAACTAGTGCTGCCGCCGCTGCAACGTATACAGGCATTGCCAATAATTCGACAGACACGGGCACTGATGGGATCGCAGACAGGTTGTCGATCACCAATGGCACATATACGCAAAACGTTAGCGTGGTAGGAACTGCTAATACATTCACCGTGAGCAACGGGTCCTTTGCAGGTATGACAATTGGAACAGGAGCGGCCACGCTGGCAAATATTCATGCGGATGATCAAATCACCGTAGCTGCCACAACCGTCGCAGCAACAACAGCTCAGTTTTCTGGTGGCGCATTAACTGCTGATGCCGTTACCGAGGCTGGTATTGACGTATCTTCACAGGCGACAGCAAGTAATGCAATTTCAACCATCCAGAACGCAATCGAAACCGTTTCCGCTGAAAGGTCCAAGCTTGGTGCTTACCAGAACCGTCTGGAACACACCATTGCCAACCTGGGCACTTCCAGTGAAAACCTGACAGCAGCCGAATCCCGCGTTCGTGACGTCGACATGGCCAAGGAAATGATGGAGTTCACCAAGAACAACATCCTGCAACAGGCAGCCACAGCCATGCTGGCGCAAGCCAACCAGCAGCCTCAGGGAGTTCTGCAGTTGCTGCAATAATCAATTGAATGAAACCAACTCAGGGCCAGGGGATTCCCCTGGCCCTTTTCATCAATCATGATACAAAGTGATAGCCACCTTACAAATGAGGAATACAGGAGGACAAGAAGATGGAAACCCGTAAAATCAAGGTAATTTCCCCTGGCTACATGTCAAAATTCATGTGCTTGAGCAATCAATGCGAGGACACCTGTTGTAAACACTGGAGAATTGATATTGATTATGAAACCTATAAACGGTATACCAAGATAACCGACCCTAAGCTGCGTTACCTTGTCGGGGAGTACGTCGTTAAGAATAAAGGCGGGGATAATAAGCTGAGGTATGCAATGTTTAAGCTTAGAGAGGATAAGCATTGCGCATTTCTTGGTGAAGAAGGGCTGTGCATGCTCCAAAGGAAATACGGCCCCCTGTATCTCAGTAATGTGTGCAGAACTTATCCAAGAAGGCATACTTTAGTTGATAATACGCTGGAACGCTCCGGGACGGTTTCTTGTCCGGAGATGGCAAGGCAGATATTATTCAATAAAGAACCCATGTCGTTCATTACGTTTTCGGAAGACAGCAGCGAAGGGTTCTTTTGGGAAAGAACTGTGTCGACATCCGATGAAAATATAACAGCAAGGCCTTTGCTAAAACGGTTTCAGCAGATACGCAGCTTGTGCATCGAGATTTTACAAAACAGATCCTATTCCATGGCAGAGCGACTGATGCTGCTGGGCCTGTTTACGAACAAACTGAGTGTACTGAATGAAGAGAAAAAGTGGGATGAAATTCAACAGCATATTGACAGGCACAACGTTATTCTAAAAGGGGACGCGCTTCGTTCCATGCTGGTGAAGATACCCTCGGATGGGTATCTCCAGTTTAAAATGATCATGGATATGCTGGTGCTTCGGTTGAAGTTTTCGGAGATATCGCCCTCGTTTAAAAATGTACTGGATGAATTCAAACAGGGAATAGGTTTTTATGAAGGGATTACGATTGAACAGGCTTTTTCTAATTATAAGCCATTACAGAGCCATTATATGAATATGTTTTGTCAACAATATCCCCAGGTCTTTGAAAATTATTATGTAAATTATGCATTTTCAAAGGCTTATCCTTTTGAGCCGTCAAGGAATGTGTTTGAAAATTATATCCGTCTTGTAGTCGATTATGCCATAACGAAGCTGTTTCTTGTTGGTGTTGGGGCATATCATCAAAAATTTGACGACAGCATTGTGCAGCGGGTTTTTACCGGGATATCCCTCAACGTTGAACATAACTCCCAGTATGTGGACTTGATGGTAAACGTGATTAAGAAGCTGGAGGGCGGGATACAGGCATACACTGCTGTTCTGGTACAGGATTAGTCTGTTGTGTTTATTGAATTTCACTACAGTTCCAGGCATTATGTTACCCGTGTTTTTATGTCGGAATGCCTGTAAACTATTTGGCTGAATATTCCGATAAATATAGTATATCAATGAACAAAACTGGAGGGATCCGCTATGAGAATTGAGGGCACGGATGCCGCATCAAGAGCTGTCGACTTTAAAATCGAAAGATCAGCAGAGGCGATCACTTCACAAAAGATAACACATCCCGAGAATGGAAAAAGCTTAACCGACGAAAGTAACCAGGCTGCCGTTTCAGAGAAAATGGTCATGAGCGCAATTGAAAAAGCGAACAAGATCATGCTAGCCTCAGGTCGGTCATTGGAAATTTCCGTTCACGAATCAACAAAAAAAATTATGGTAAAGGTCATCGATACTAAGACTGATGAGGTGATTCGTGAAATACCTCCTGAAAAGCTTGTAGATTTAATCGCAAACTTAATGGAATTAGCCGGTATAATCGTGGATGAGAGAAGGTGAGCAGATGATGAATAACATCATGAACACAAAATTTCGATTAACAGGGATGGCATCAGGCCTTGATACAGAGCAGATCGTTACAAACTTAATGAATGTAGCAAGGATTCCACTGACAAGGCTGGAGCAAAAGAAAAAAATAGCCGAGTGGAAGCAGGATGCTTATCGGGAATTCACCAATTCACTGCGCGGCTTTAAAGAGAAATTTTTTGATATCACAAAACGCAGTAATTATCTTTTGTCGGATAACACCTACAAGACATTCTCTGCCATCTCCAGCTCCGACGAATATGTAACTGCAAGAGGAACAGCATCATCGGAAGCCGGAAGTCATACCGTTAAGGTGTTGCAGCTGGCAACCGCAGATAAAGCTGTCAGCAGCGGATCAATTTCGAAGGCAATTACGGGATCGGTTGCCGATTTTCAATTGTCCGGAAAAACCATTCAGGTGAACCTGGATGGAGTGACAAGGGAAATTGAGCTGGGCAATTATGACGACCTGGCAGACCTTGTCGGGGATTCTGACAATGGGCTACAAAAGTTGTTGGATGATGCCTTTGGTTCAGGGAAAATAATCGTGTCGAACGCTTCCGGCAAGCTGGCGCTGTCCACCGCGAATGGTGCTACAAATCTGAAACTGTCAAGTGGCACCACCTCTGACGCGTTAGGCTCATTGGGGATTTTATCCGGTACAACCAACAGAATTTCCGCCAACAGCAAGCTGGGAAGTTTAGCGGAAAGGCTAAACGGAGGTCTGACACTACAAGATGGTAAGGTTTCTTTCTCAATCAACGGCGCAAGCTTTACTTTTTCACAGGACGATACCCTGGCGAAGGTAATGAGCACCGTAAACAGCAATACTACGGCGAATGTCACCATGAGGTTTGATGAAACCTCCGACACCTTCGGTATTACGGCAAAGCAAACGGGTGCCGGGGATAATATCCGCTTGTCTGAAACGGCCGGCAACTTCTTTACAGCCATGGGCATTAACGTGGATAATCCGGTTACTAAGCAGGGAGTTGATGCAAAAGCGATAATAAACGACGTTACGGTAACCCGCAGCTCAAACACTTTTTCTGTGAACGGTCTTGAATATACCCTCAAGAAGGTACATACTGCCGCAAAGCCGGATGATACAATTAGAGTAGAACAGAACATTGACGCGGTTTATGATTCCATCAAGAGCTTTGTTGAAGATTATAACAAGCTGGTAGATCAATTCACAACAACGTTATCGGAGAAGTATGACCGTGATTACCTACCCTTAAGTGATGACGAAAAAGAGCAGATGACAGAAGATGAAATTGAAAAGTGGGAGAAGAAGGCAAAAACCGGATTGCTTCGGAATGATTCCATTCTCAGGAACATTCAAACAAGTATGAGAACAGCCCTGATGGATTCGGTTGAAGGGGTGGGAATCAACCTTTCATCCATAGGAATTACCTCAAAATCGTACGCAGACAGGGGAAAGCTGACGATAGATGAAAACAAGCTGAAGGAAGCTATCCGCACAAGGCCTGATGAAGTGAAGGATCTTTTCATAAAGCAATCGGAAGAGGTACCCTCCTATTCACGTTCGCTCAGTTCAACACAACGCTCCACACGATATGAGCAACAGGGGCTGTTTTTCCGTATTTCCGATATTCTAGATGATCAGATTTCAACCCTCCGAGACAGCGATGGCAGAAAAGGCATACTGCTCGAGAAGGCCGGCCTCGTGGGAGATCCGACGGAATTCAACAGTACGCTGGCAAAGTCAATATCCTCTTATGAGACGAGTATTAGTGAATTAATTGATAAGCTGGCCGATAAAGAGGAAAAATACTATAATCAATTTGCTCAGCTCGAAACCTATATGAACCAGATGAATTCTCAGATGGACTGGCTGTCTTCGCAGCTGAACTCTTTATCAAAAGGACGATAAATGATTGCAGGGATGCTACCTGTATTTTGAACGTGCAACAGATATAAACAGACGGGCAGAAAGCGGAGGTTTAACGATGAATATCGCGGGATATAACCAATATAAAGAAAACAGCGTGTATACAGCATCACCGGAAGAATTGACACTCATGCTTTACAATGGTCTTGTAAAGTTTATTATGAAGGCGCAATATTCTATATCCAAAAAAGATATGCAGGCAGCGCATGATAACATTATCAAATCGCAAAATATTATACAGGAGTTTATGGCGACCCTGGATAAAAACTACGAGGTTTCAACTGGTTTATTGCTGATGTATGATTATATGAACCGGCGTCTGATCGAAGCAAACGTCCAAAAAAGCACCGAGATTCTGGAAGAGGTGCTGGGGTTTGCAAAGGAACTGCGCGATACATGGGAACAGGCCATGAAGCTTGCCAAACGTCCCCCGAAGAAAGCCGTTGCTGCGGGCGTATAAGCTGAAAATGCCTTGTGACCCTTATAAAGCAAACATGTATATTTAAACATATAAGAGTGAAACATGGATATTGATACTGATTTTATATGGCGCTTTGTAAAAAGCGCCACACCTGTTATTTGATGATGATAAATTAATTGGCTTAATGAAAAGAGATTATCGTTCCGGAGGCTTGTGATGCAGGAACAGCAGTTAATGAACCAAATGATTGCTTTATCCCAAAAAAAGCTTGAATTGCTCAAAGATCTTAAGAGGTTATCGGAGAAGCAAAATCAAGCCTTTAAGGACAAAGAACTGGATGAAATTGAGAATTTGTTAAATAAGAAAGATGAGATCATCGAGTATGTTCAGAAATTGGATGATGCCTTTTTAAACGTGTCTGAAAACCTGAAACAGCAACTGGGTATCCAGGACCTGGAGGCACTGTCTGAAACAACTTTGGATGGGAAACTGGCATTAAAAGAACTGATTTCAGAAATTACAGGCGTTGTTGAATTAATTATTCAGTTAGAACAGGATAGTTATGGCAAAGCCACAGATATGAAGGATGAACTGGGGGATAAAATCAAAGGGGTTAACTCCGGGAAAAAGATAACCTCCGCATACAGCATCAAACCTACGAGCTCCCCATCCTACTTTTTTGATAAAAAGAAGTGAGAGTTCAATAAGAGAATTGTTTGTTAACGTTCCCTCATCCATTTATTCAGTTCATCAGCTGCTACATAGGGATGCGTTTTATCCTGAACACAGCGATGTCATCCTGAGCGTAGCGAAGGATCTTGTTAGTGGTAATGCTAGATCCCTTTCACTTCGTTCAGCAGGCTGCGCCTGCTTACATGCGAAAAGTAAAAATAGTATTGGCCCTGCTACGAAAAGGGCAGGGCTGTTCGAACAGACAAGTAAGAGAATTCCCCCGGGAATTCTTTTTTTGTTCCCCGGATCATATATTGAACTGAAGTGGGACGGGGAGCTGTATCATGGGCATTGCGAGCAGAAATGCATTCTTTACGGCAGACAGTTTTTTAGGAATAGCTCTGGCAGGCCTTTTAACAGGCATAACTGGAACGGGGATTGGCGGGCTTACAGCCTTTTTTTCTCAATCGGTATCGAAACGGATTCAAAGCACTCTTCTTGAGTTTACAACAGGCATTATGATCAGCATGGTCTGTATGGAATTGCTGCCTGAAGGCTATAAGACGGCAGGTTTTTTTTATACCTCCGTCGGGCTTCTATTGGGCGTGCTGATGATCATTGTTGTTGATGAAATTCTGCGTTCGTATATGAATAAGGGAGGAAGGACCCCCGTGACACTTTCTGGTTGGATGATGGTTTTCGCAGTTTCTCTGCATAATCTACCCGAAGGCTTTGCAGTAGGGGCCGGATTTCAGACCGGTACAAGTGTTGGAATAACACTGTCCATTGCAATTTTGCTGCACGATATTCCAGAAGGAATGGCTATGGCAATTCCCCTGAGGCTGGGAAAAGTAAAACCATTCAGAGTTTTTGTCATCACAATATTGTCAGGATTGCCCATGGGTGTGGGGGCTTATCTTGGTGCAGCCTTTGGAAGCATTTCGGACGCGTTCTCGGCTGTTTGTCTCGGCCTTGCAGGCGGTGCCATGCTGTATGTCAGCCTTGGTGAATTGATGAACGAATCCCGCAAGCTCTACAGGGGCAGAATTCCCCTTGTCGGCAACATTGCCGGCTTCTTAGCCGGCGCCCTGATCTCCGTTTTACAGGGGGGACAGGTTCCTATGTAAATGTTATGACAACCGACCACAACCAGATGGGAGAGATCCATTGGCTCAATTTGACCAGGGGGAAAGTCCGTTGGTTCGTATATGCAGGGGGAAAGGTTATATTTCTAGGTCAGAGGGCTCAGTTCTTTGGCTCAATTCAACCAGAGAGTGGGGCCTTGGCATCTTGGACCAATATGTTCAGAGTATCCAGTCACTTTGGTCCAATTATAAGAACGAAAGCCTCACCCTTTGAATTAATAGTAACCAAAGGGGACAAACCAGAGGGGACAAACCAGAGGGGACAAACCAGAGGGGACAAACCAGAGGGGACAAACCAGAGGGGACAAACCAGAGGGGACAAACTAGAGGGGACAAACCAGAGGGGACAAACCAGAGGGGACAAACTAGAGGGGACAAACCAGAGGGGACAAACCAGAGGGGACAGGTCCCTTAGCTCAATTTGACCAAGGGACCTGTCCTCTCTGGTCAATAGTAGACATAAGATTTACATAGGAACCTGTCCCCAATGTAAATTCCCAGTGTAAATGCCGAAAATTAAAATGCTCCGCCGGGTGGCAGAGCATTTCACCATTTTGACCAGATTATCCGTTAATCTTATCTTTTAAGCCCTTGCCTGCCTTAAAAACAGGTGCCTTGGAAGCAGGAATTGTGATTTCTGCCTTGGTCTGTGGGTTTCTTCCCTTTCTTTCAGCCCTTTGCTTTACTTCGAAAGTTCCGAAGCCAACCAGAACTACCTTTTCGCCTGCAACCAGAGCGTCTTCAACGGAAGCAACTAATGCATTCAGAGCAGCTTCGCTGTTCTTTTTGCTTAAGCCTGATTTTGCAGCTATGGCATTTACTAATTCTGTTTTGTTCATACAAGATAACCTCCCGCACTTAATTTCGACATCATTTTATAATGAAAACCCTACAAAGTCAAGTATTTGAGGTTATTATTTGAAAAATATTTTTAAATATTTTCCAGTAAGGATTCATTACTGTTGATTGGGCTTCTTTTTCAACGGTGATAAAATGCAACAAATAATTTTCATGCAAAATATAAATAGAAAACTGTCGTTGCAGCCTGAAATTTATACATTCTTGTCTTTCTTTACAAACAGGGTGCCCACCTTTTCTCCATGTAGAATTTTAAATACATTAAATGGATCATCTCCATTTGCCAGAACCATATGGATTCCGGAATTGGTGGCGATATCGGCTGCACTCAGTTTGGTTCTCATTCCGCCGGTACCAAGCTTTGATCCTTCGCCGCCTGCATAATTCCATATTTCATCGGTTAATTCTGTCACGGTATCGATCAGTTTGCAATCATCACGTTCCTTTGGGTTTCCATCATAAAAGCCATCTCTGTCAGTCAGAATGATCAGTAGATCAGCATGAACCAATTGAGAAACCACGGCTGAAAGCGTATCATTGTCTCCGAAGTGATCCAGGGCGGTCACCTCATCGGTGGATACCGTGTCATTTTCATTGACAATACCGAGAACATGCTGCTGAATCAGATGCTCAAATGTATTTTCAATGTTTTTTCTTTTTACATCATCGTATATATCATGCTTTGTCATAAGAATCTGAGCAACGAATTGATTATAAGTGGAAAACATTTTACTGTATATATTCATCAGCTCACACTGACCAATGGCAGCCAGAGCTTGTTTGAACCCCATGACTTTGGGACGTTCCTTCAGGTTCAGCTTGCCCATTCCCACACCAATAGACCCCGAAGAAACCAGTATGACCTCATAACCTTGGTTGATCAGCTCAGAAATCATCATGGCCAGTCGGTCCATCCTGACTAAATTCATCCGGCCTGTCTGATGGGTTAAAGTGGATGTTCCGACTTTAATGACAATCCGTTTCACATTTTTTAGCATTTCTCTTGTTTGATCCGACATCATAAGCACTCCTCAATTTTGTTACCATAACTGGTTTTGAATATTATATCACAGATATCATGCATGGGAACAGATCAATTCTTAAGCGGTGCCGTAGGTTCACTAAGCAGTACCGGCATCGGTTACAGTTTTCTTGATAGATAGGACATCCTGCGATATACTATAACGAGATACACAAACACCATGGAGATTATGATGGAGACAAAATATATCAAGGTTGATATTTCAGAGCTGAACAAGCTTTCAGAACCGGCACAAGCCATCCGAAGGGGAGAACTGGTGGCTTTTCCGACTGAAACCGTTTATGGTTTGGGAGCGAACGCTTTAAATGTGGATGCGGTGCGTTCTATTTTCACCGCAAAAGGGCGACCTAATGACAATCCGTTGATTGTGCACATAGCGCATATCGATATGCTGAAACCCCTTGTTGCAGGAATAAAGCCGGATGCTTTAAAGCTGATCGCTGCCTTTTGGCCGGGCCCCTTAACGCTGGTGTTTCAAAAATCACCCGTTGTGCCGCCGGAAATCACCGGCGGCCTTGATACGGTAGCCATTAGAATGCCCGATCACCCCGTAGCGCTTGAGCTCATTCAAAAAGCGGGGGTTCCCATAGCGGCACCCAGCGCGAACCGATCTGGAAAACCAAGCCCAACGCTGGCCGAGCACGTATTGGAGGATATGAACGGGCGCATATCCTGGATTATCGACGCAGGCTCCTGCAGGGTTGGGCTGGAGTCCACCGTTTTGGACCTGACAGGTGATATCCCCACCATCCTGAGACCCGGCGGCATCACACCAGAAATGATTCAACAGGTGACCGGAAGGGTTCAATTGGATTCCGGTTTAATAGACGGAAGAGGCACGGAAAAACCCAAATCACCCGGTATGAAATATGTTCATTATGCGCCGAAAGGCGAAGTCATCGTTGTTTCCGGAGAGCAGAAAAAAGTTGTTCAGTGGATAAACCAATCTGCCCGAAAGGATGAAGCAGCCGGGATTAAATCGGTGGTGCTTGCGGCCATGGAACATCTTTCAGATTATACGGTGCATATCGGCAAAGCGTTTGGTGCAGCTGGGCACCCGGAAGAAATGGCGATGAATATCTTCAGGCTCTTCAGGGACTGCGACCAGCTGGGGGCTCATAAAATCTATGTGGAAGCCATCCCAAAGGAGGGCATAGGGCTTGCTGTCATGAACCGCCTTGAAAAAGCCGCCGGAAGAAAGATTGTAAAGCTGGAGTAAGCAAGCTCCATATGAACAGGGATGCTGAAAGGAATGTCACATGAAAAAAAACATTTTGTTTGTCTGTACGGGAAACACATGCAGAAGCCCCATGGCAGAGGCCTTGTTTCAAAGGATTCTTGTAAAAACAGGCCGTGACAATGAATACTCCTGCTGCTCGGCAGGGGTATATGCCTATGAAGGAGACCCGGCATCCGCCGAAGCAAGGAAGGTCATTGAGAAATATGGCCTGAATCTTTCCGGACATGCTGCAAGGATACTTGCCGATGAAGCAATCCGGGAAGCCTTTCTCATTCTGACCATGACCGGGAATCACAAGCGCATGCTCCTGGATGTTTACCCCGGTGCAGCCGATAAGGCCTTTACCTTGAAGGAATTTGCCGGGTTTGACAGCAACCGCTGGGATATTCAGGACCCTTTCGGGCAGGATATATCGGTTTACCAGGCTTGCGCCGAGGAACTGGAGGCCGCGCTCCATAAAATTATGGATAAGCTTTGACAACAGATCGGATATCTTATAAAATGGCTATAGTAACTTACTGCTGCCAAACATCAAATAAAACAAGAATTTGATGTTTGGCAGCTGTGAGTACCGCTGTTGGGTTGTGGGCGTAGCCCACTTTAGATACTTTTGTGACAGTAAAATGGATTACTTGCCTAAGGCCTATATCTCGCAGCAGGTTATGCACCGACAGCGGTTTATAAGGCTTTCACGGCTGAGAAAAAGAATAAACAGGAAAGAGAGAAGCGGTGGCAATATGCTTGCAATAGGTAGCGATCACGGTGGATTTGAATTAAAAGAGTTGGTCAAGGAGTATTTAAACAGACAGAATATCCCGTATCAAGATTATGGTACCTGCAGCACTGCAGCAGTTGACTACTCCGACATCGGTTTGGAAGTTGCCAAGGGTGTGGCGGCAGGTGAAGCAGATACGGGAATTATTATATGCGGCACCGGCATTGGCATTTCTATCACGGCCAACAAGGTTCCGGGTATCCGTGCAGCATTGTGTACCGACTCCTATATGGCAAGAATGGCCAGGGAGCATAACAATGCCAACATACTGGCATTGGGGGGCCGGGTTCTTGGTCCGGAGCTGGCACTGGATATCGTAAAAACCTTTATTGAAACCCCATTTTCACACAGTCCCCGTCATCAGGCAAGGATTGATAAAATTTCAAAGATTGAAGAACGCTATTGTATAAAATAATCAAATGGAATGTTCCATAACGAACATTCCATTTTACATGAATAACCCATATGACGACAGCTTCACCGCATTCGCTTTCATACAAGGCATAAGCGGCAAAACAAAAAAATGGAAGGCAGGTTGCAACCATGCAAAACAAAGACAATGTATTTATCTTCGATCATCCGCTCATTCAACACAAGGTTTCCTTATTGCGTGACAAGAACACCAGCTCCAAGGAATTTCGTGAACTTGTTTCGGAAATCTCCGTCTTAATGGGGTATGAAGTCACCCGGGACATTCCCTTAAAGGAAGTCGAAATTGAAACCCCGGTGGGCTTTGCGAGGGCAAAGGTCATCTCGGGCAAAAAGCTGGCGGTGGTTCCCATCCTCAGGGCAGGTCTTGGCATGGCCGATGGCTTTCTGAACCTGGTTCCCATGGCACGCGTGGGTCATATCGGCATATACCGCGATCATGAAACGCTGGAGCCGGTGGAGTATTACTGCAAGCTGCCGTCCGATGTGGATGAAAGAGATGTTGTATTGGTTGATCCCATGCTTGCAACCGGTGGATCGGCCTGTGATGCTGTAAAATTCATTAAAAAGCGCAATGTAAAGAGCATTAAGTTCATGTGCCTGATCGCATCCAAAACCGGCATAGAAAGGCTTCACCGCGAACATCCGGATGTAGCCATATACTGTGCGGCGGTCGATGAAAAGTTGAATGAACACGGGTATATCGTGCCTGGCCTGGGTGATGCCGGTGACAGGCTGTTCGGGACAAAATAACGGAAAGGATGATTTCTGTGAGGCCATCGTGGGATGAGTATTTCATGGACATTGTGGAGCTTGTGAAAAAGCGATCCACCTGCATGAGACGCCAGGTTGGGGCATTAATTGTAAAGGAAAAACGCATCCTGGCAACCGGGTACAACGGTGCGCCGGTTGGGTGCAAGCATTGCGAGGATATCGGCTGCCTGCGTGATGAACTGAATATTCCTTCCGGGCAGCGGCATGAAATCTGCCGGGCTGCCCATGCCGAGCAGAACGCCATTGTTCAGGCGGCCTATTCGGGAACCAGCGTGAAAGACGGGATTATGTACGTAACCACCCAACCCTGTGTATTGTGCGCAAAGCTGATTATCAACGCCGGTATTGTGAAAATCGTCTTTAAGGGGGACTACCCCGATGAGCTTGCCATGGAGCTGTTAAAGGAAGCAGGGGTCAGGGTTGTCAAGTATGAGGATTCCTATTTTCACCCATAAAAACAGGCTGAAAAAATTATTAACAAAATGTTGCAAGATGTGATATAATGAAATGGTTTATGGGCAGCTAACCGTAAACAGTGTACAAAAGATAAACCATGGTGTTATGATCAGGTATTCCTGCGAGGTTTATAAATCACCGCATTTGTGGGGAGAATAAGCAGTGAATGCTGATTGGAAGAGGTGCGACAGTGAATTATGACAGGATATGAATATATTATTCCCTTTGCCATAGCGTTAATAGTTTCTTTCTTTTCATGTCCCATAGCCAAGCGGATTGCGGTTCGCCTGAATGCTATTGATGTGCCGAAGGATGACAGGAGAATGCATAAAAAGCCCATCCCATTAATGGGCGGGCTTGCTGTCATTGCGGGCTTTCTGGTTTCTATCATCTATGTTTTTCTGGTTTATCAGCCTGCCGAGCTGATAGCCTGGCTGGATGAGGTTTCGTCAACAAAGGTTTTGGGCTTTTTTGTCGGCATGACCATCATTATTGCCATGGGGGCTTACGATGATATTCATCCGCTCAGCTCCAAGGTAAAGTTTCCCATTCAGCTGCTTGCAGCCTCCATAGTTGTATTAACAGGCACACAAATAAAGTTTATTACCATATCCATCAGTGATGTCCGCTATGTCAGTGTTGGAAATACGCTGTCCATCATCCTGTCCATCTTTTGGATAGCCGGCATCACCAACGCGATTAATCTGATAGACGGCCTGGATGGCCTGTCCGCCGGTGTTTCCGGCATTGCTTCCATTTCACTGTTCTTTGTTTCGATCATGATGGCTCCCGATGTGCATGTTATTTTCTCTGTGCTATACATTGCTCTGGCCGGTGCCATTATGGGCTTTCTGCCATTTAACTTTAACCCCGCAAAGATTTTTATCGGATCCACCGGTGCCTATTTCCTCGGTTTCATGCTATCGGTCATATCCATCGAAGGCGCGACGAAAGCATATACCGCGCTGACCATGGTGGTTTCGCTGATTGCGTTGGGTCTTCCGATAGTTGATACGCTTTTTGCAATTCTGCGTCGCTTGATTAATCGCAAGCCTATCGGCGAAGGGGACAGGGGGCATATTCATCACCGGTTAATTGATATGGGCATCTCACCAAAGTTCTCGGTAACCATCCTGTATGTGGTCAGCGGCGCGTTGGGGCTGATATCTATTCTGCTGGCGAACAAAGGCGTTTTACCCGCCATTATCATCATCGTCATCATTTTTGTGTTCGTCGTTGGCGGGGCACGGTATTTTGGGGAGATCATCGGGGACAAACAACAAAAAACCATTGAAGGCGCTGCAGATGAAAACACCGACAAAGAGAAAGCCCCGGCCTACAAAGCCAGACCCAATGAAAAGCTGTAAGGAAGATTTCAGATATGAACCATAAACCTGTTATCTTAACTGTTTTCGGAACCAGGCCTGAGGCTGTAAAAATGGCACCACTGGTGAAAACCATTGCAGCCTGCGGCGATCTAGTCTCCAGGGTGTGCGTAACCGCGCAGCACCGTCAAATGCTGGATCAGGTGCTTCAGATTTTCAATGTTGTTCCGGATTATGACCTGGATATCATGAAAACCCGCCAAACCCTTGGCGGAATTACAAGAATGGCTTTGGAGGGCCTGGAAGGCGTTCTGCAGGAGTTAAAGCCGGA
>JAAYJG010000256.1 GCA_012523055.1 Ruminiclostridium sp.
AAAAACGAAATTCTTTGACCTTTAAATATTGAATTAGGAGTGATTGATTATGGCAAAAGTAATCGGAATAGATTTGGGAACCACCAATTCCTGCGTTGCCGTCATGGAAGGCGGAGAACCGGTAGTTATTCCCAATCCCGAGGGAAACCGCACAACACCTTCTGTTGTGGCATTCTCCAAAACAGGTGAAAGGCTTGTAGGCCAGGTAGCAAAACGCCAGGCCGTTACGAACCCCGAAAGAACCGTCATGTCCATCAAAAGGGACATGGGCTCAAACAAGAGGGTAGACATTGATGGAAAGCAGTATACTCCGCAGGAAATCTCAGCGATGATCCTGCAAAAGCTGAAGGCCGATGCCGAGGCGTACCTCGGTGAGACAGTTACACAGGCCGTCATTACCGTCCCGGCATACTTTTCCGACGCACAGCGCCAGGCTACAAAAGACTCGGGAAAAATTGCAGGGCTTGAAGTATTGCGTATTATAAATGAACCGACGGCCGCATCTCTGGCTTACGGTCTGGATAAAGAGAAAGAACAGAAAATTCTGGTATTCGACCTCGGCGGAGGTACCTTCGACGTGTCCATCCTTGAGATCGCGGAGGGCGTATTCGAGGTTCTTGCCACCAGCGGCAACAATCGTCTGGGCGGAGACGATTTCGACCAGCGGGTCATCGATTGGATGGCCGCTGAATTCAAGCGTGATAACGGCATCGATCTGCGCAATGACAAAATGGCAGCCCAAAGGCTGAAGGAAGCCGCTGAAAAGGCCAAGATTGAATTGTCCGGCGTCACGACAACCAACATCAACCTTCCATTTATCACAGCCGACGCTACCGGACCGAAGCATCTTGACATGACACTGACCCGGGCGAAGTTTGATGAGCTGACGGAAGACCTGGTTGAAAAGACCATGGAGCCTACCCGTAAGGCCCTGGCTGATGCTGAGCTGTCACCATCCGCCATCGATAAAATCCTTCTGGTGGGCGGCTCCACAAGAATTCCAGCCGTTCAGGAAGCTGTGAAAAAGTATATGGGCAAAGAACCGTTCAAGGGGATCAACCCCGACGAATGCGTTGCTGTGGGTGCCGCCATTCAGGCAGGTGTTCTTTCCGGTGAAGTGAAGGATCTTCTGCTGCTCGATGTAACCCCGCTGTCCCTTGGGATTGAAACCCTTGGAGGTGTGTTCACCAAGTTGATTGAACGCAATACCACCATTCCAGCCAAAAAGAGCCAGACATTCTCAACTGCGGCAGATAGCCAAACCAGTGTGGATATTCGTGTATTCCAGGGTGAGAGGGAAATGGCGGCAAGCAACAAGCTGATCGGAAACTTCCAGCTCACCGGTATTCCGCCGGCGCCAAGGGGCGTTCCGCAGATCGAGGTTACCTTCGATATCGATGCCAACGGCATTGTGAATGTATCCGCCAAGGATCTGGGCACCGGAAACGAGCAGAAGGTTACCATCACGGCCTCCAGCAACCTGTCCGATTCTGAAATCGATAAAGCAGTGAAGGAAGCGGAAAAGTTTGCTGCCGAAGACAAGAAGAAAAAGGATATGATCGAAGCGAAGAACCAGGCCGATTCCCTGATCTATCAAACCGAAAAAACCCTGAAGGATCTGGGCGACAAGGTTTCTCCCGACGATAAAGCTAACGTAGAGGTTGAACTTAACCATCTGAAGGAAGTCGTGAAGGGGGACGATGCCGAAGCGATCAAGGCTGCATCCGAAAAGCTTTCACAGGCATTCTACGCGATATCGCAGAAGATGTATCAGCAAAATCCCGGCGCTGCGGGCCCCGGCGGCTTTGATCCCAATCAGGATGGGGGCGCGAACCCAGGCACGGATGGCCAGGATGATGTATATGATGCGGATTATAAGGTTGTAGACGACGAGTAAGTAATGGAATGAATACAAGTGGGTTAATATACTTCACCCCATGAATCAGAGATCACTGCAGAAACTGATGAAATAACGAGTCAAAGGGAAACCTTTGACTCGTTGCAGGTTTACTTGTGAGAAGCTTCCCACTATCATGAGTTTACTGTTCACAGGTAAGCAGGCGCAGCCTTCTTGACGAGGTGAAGGGCCTTCGCATTACTACTGACAAGATCCTTCGCTGCGCTCAGGATGAAATCGCTACTAAAACACATACCTCCGTTGCATCTTATAAGCTTGTTAAGGGGGGTGTGACCAGTAACTGCCTTGATGACCCGTTGGGAAAATACCAAAGTTGATTGTTGTCGGTAATCCTGAAGTGTGCTATAATCGTTGAGTTGTGAACTAAAACAATTGTGGGGGTTGGTTGAATTGCCCGAAAAAAGAGATTATTATGAAGTGCTTGGGGTTGAACGCAACGCCAGCGAGGCCGATTTAAAGAAAGCATACCGCACTCTTGCGAAGAAGTACCATCCGGATGTGAATCCCGATAATCAGGAAGCCGAAGCAAAGTTCAAGGAAGTCAGTGAAGCCTACGCAGTATTAAGCGACCCGCAGAAGAAACAGCAGTATGACCGGTTTGGGCATGCAGGCATGAATGGAACGGGGTTTGAAGGCTTTGGCGGCTTTGGTTTCGGCTTTGAAGATATATTTGATAGTTTTTTTGGATCGCCTTTTGGACGAAGTTCCCGGCAAAAAGCAGGTCCCAGGCGGGGAGCCGATTTAAAATATGCCATGGAGATCACCTTCAATGAAGCGGCCTTCGGCGTTTCAAAGGAATTCCGTGTAAGCCGTATGCAGCATTGCCAGGTATGCAGTGGTTCCGGCGCGAAACCGGGCACTGCTCCGCAAACATGTAAGCATTGCAACGGCACCGGCCAGGTCAGGCAGGTACAGTCCACACCCTTTGGGCAGATGGTCAACGCGAGAGCCTGCGAAGTTTGCCGGGGTGAGGGGACATTGATCACCGATCCCTGTGAGGAGTGCAAAGGCAGTGGAAGGGTTCAGAAAAGCTCCACGCTGAACATTGATATTCCTGCAGGAATCGATGACAGCCAAACGATTTCCCTGCGCGGCGAAGGGGAACCCGGTACAAAGGGAGGCCCTGCGGGGGATTTATATGTCACCATCCGCGTAAAGCCGCACCCGATCTTTACAAGAGACGGATTTAATATCATCTGCGAAATTCCTGTAACGTTTACTCAGGCTGCTTTGGGGGCTGAAATGGACATTCCCACGCTGGAAGGAACGATCAAATACTCCATACCTGAAGGGACCCAAACAGGCACCATCTTCCGCTTGCGCAACAAGGGGATCAAGCATCTGCGATCCAATTCAAAGGGAGACCAGTTTGTCAAGGTCAATGTGGAGGTACCGACAAAGCTCTCCTCCAAACAAAAAGAGCTGCTGCGGCAATTTGCCGAGGTCAGCGGGGATGATGTGTTCGTCCAGCGGAAAAACTTTTTTGACAAAATGAAGGATATATTTCAGTAACTCAACTTCCCCACCACAATTTGTGAGTAGTGTTTTGAGATGCTGATACCGACATGCTGAGGTGTGACATCACACCGCCGTCGGCACCCTGCAGGCAAGAGCAAAACACTGTGGGAAAGTTGAGTGAATAACGAAAAGGAGAAAACAAGTGCAGTGGCTGGAAGTATCGGTAGAAGTTGAACCGGAAGAACAGGAAATCCTGTCCCAGATCCTGATGGATCAAGGCGTTACAGGTTTGGAGATCGTCGATCCACAGGCCTTCAGGCAGGTTCTCGAGGAAAACCGCTATCTGGATTATGCGGATGACGGTTTTCTGGACAGCTACGGAAATAAAACCATTATAAAAGCATACTTTCAAGCCGGACGAGAGGTTGAAACGCTGAAGGCCGAGCTAAAGGATGCTTTTTTAATAATGGAAACCCCACCTTCGGAAATAAAAATCCTGCTTCGAGATGATTCTGAATGGAAGGACAGCTGGAAGCAGCATTATAAAACTTTTTACATTTCAAACAGGATCATCATCAAACCCTCCTGGGAAGATTTCATTGCCGATGAAGGAAAAACCATTATCGAGCTTGATCCGGGAATGGCCTTTGGAACAGGTACCCATGAGACCACCAGAATGTGTGCTGTGTTGCTGGATGATCTGATCCGGGGAAATGAGCAGATCCTTGATTTGGGCTGTGGTACCGGAATATTGGGCATTATTGCCGCGAAACTGGGTGCATCCCAGGTCACCTGTGTCGATATCGACGATGCCGCCTGTAAAACGGCCCGGGAAGACATCGACAAAAACCATGTTGATAAAAACGTGAAGGTTTTACAGGGAGAATTGAAGAACCTTCCGCGCGAACAATATGACATTGTGATCATCAACATCATCGCAGACGTGATACTGGCGCTGCTTCCAGACTTGAAGCATTACATCGGCCTGCACTCTGCCATTCTGCTTTCCGGGATCATCCGCGAAAGAAAGCAGGAGGTTGTGAGTGCAGCTGTACAGCAAGGGTACCGCGTTATCCGGGAAATCGATGAGGGTGAGTGGGTGGCATTACAGCTATGCATAGATTCTTGATCAAACCGGAAGATGTGAATAAAGACAGCTTGATCCTCACGGGGGATGACGCGAAGCATATGCTTCAAGTGCTGCGCTTTAAACCCGGAGATGTTTTTCTTGCCTTCGACACAACGGGCCTCGAGTATGAAGCCGAAGTTGTATCCACCGGAAAAAGCAGCGTCACCGGGAAAATCATCAAGGTCTGGCAGCCGGGAACCGAACCTGAGAAAGAAGTCATCCTTTTCCAGGGGATTCCCAAAGCCGACAAGATGGACTGGATTATTCAAAAGTCTGTTGAGCTGGGCGTGCGGGAAATCATTCCCATGGTAACGCAATATTCGGTGATCCGGCTTCATGACCGGGGGCTTGACGGAAAGCTGGAGCGGTGGAACAGAATTGCGCGGGAAGCATGCAAGCAATCGGGTCGGGTTCGGGTGCCGGAGGTAAAGACTCCGATGTCCTATCCGGATGCGGTGAAATTATGGTCTGACAGAGTAAAGGAAGAAACCGATGCGCTCACCGTTTACTGCTATGAAAACGAGGGAAAAAAATGTTTGAAAGATTTATTGATATGTTATAATATAAGTAATATTAGAACCTCGGGTATTTTTATCGGTCCTGAAGGTGGTTTTTCCGTTGAAGAAGTACAGCTTGCCCAAGAGCATCGGTTTAACCCTGTAAGCCTGGGAAAGAGAATTTTAAGAACGGAAACGGCAGCAATTGCTGTTTTATCTGTGATTATGTATGAAACAGGAGAATGGAAGACATGAAGGAAATTACTTTTGTAATTGTTGATGATGCAGTTTTTATGAGAACCATTATCCGAAAAATGATAGAACAGGTTGAAGAATACAAGGTTCTGGGGGAGGCATCCAATGGCCAGGATGCCATAGAGGCTGCAGAAAAGTTCCAGCCGGATATCATGACTCTTGACATCACAATGCCCGAGCTGGACGGGATTCAAGCCGTTCCTGAAATTATGAAGGTCAGTCCGAAAACCCGCATCATCATGGTTTCGGCTATGGGGCAGCAATCCATGGTGATTGAAGCCATCAAAATGGGAGCCAAGGACTTTGTGATCAAACCCTTCGAAAAGTCCAGGGTTTACCAGGCTGTCAAAAACGTACTGGCCATGTAGGAACCGGAAAGCCTTCGATCAAAGATGCCGTTTTAACACAGAAAATAATGAAGGTTTTAACAAACCCGTTATGATAATAAAAGTGCTTTACCGAACTGTCTCATAGGTGATAGCTTTGGTGCGAAAAGCAAATTTGGAAAGCAGTACATCTGATTTTTCAGATGTGCCTTTTTTCATAAAAATGAATTCAGCATGTTCCTGAATGTTATGAGGAGCTGGAGGTCACAAAAATGATTAGAAGCATGACCGGATATGGTCATTACGAATATCAGAACGAAGAAATCCGAATGAACATCGAAATCAAGACCGTTAATCACAGGTATTGTGATGTTTATATCCGTCTGCCCAGGCAACTGAGCTGTTTTGAGGACAAAATCCGCTCATTGATCACCTCGCGGGTTTCAAGAGGAAAAATCGATGTGTTCATCAACTGGGAAAACATCGGTGAAGGAAAAAAGGAAGTCATTCTGGATGAAGGGCTTGCCCGGGCCTATTACCAGGCCATGAGCAAAATTGCGCAAAGCCTCGGGTTAAGGGAGGATATTTCGTCCTCGTCACTGGCCAGGTTTCCGGAGATACTGCGCGTTGAAAAAAAGGAAGAGGACAGCGAAGAAATTTGGACAGTATTAGACAAAGCTGTGAATGAAGCGGTGAATAACCTGCTGGCCATGCGCGAAGCAGAGGGGGAAAAGCTGAAAAAAAGCTTGCTGGATATCTGCGGGTCCGTAGAGGGATACCGTCAGATAATTCTGGAGCGCGCACCCCATGTGGTTACCGAATATCGGGAAAAGCTTTCGGCAAGGATCCGGGAACTACTGGAAAACAACAATATTGATGAAATGCGTATTGCCATGGAAGTGGCCATGTTTGCCGACAAGGCCAGCATCAATGAAGAGCTGGTTCGTTTGAAAAGCCACCTTGAGCAATTCGGACAAATCGTCAACTTGGACGGTCCCATCGGTAAAAAGCTGGATTTCCTGCTCCAGGAAATGAACCGGGAAGTCAACACCATCGGCTCCAAGGCAAACGATCTGGAGATCACCCGTAATGTTGTCGATCTGAAAAGTGAAATAGAAAAAATCAGAGAGCAGATACAAAATATAGAATAGCGGGGAACAGGTAAGGGGTTACATCAAAACCTGCAATCCATCTCCACAATCTCGCCAGAACCTTAACCTGTTCAGCCTTAACGGAGGTTTACCAAATGAAGCTAATCAATGTTGGATTTGGGAACATTGTATCCGCAAACAGGATTATTGCGATTGTCAGCCCCGAATCGGCGCCCATCAAGCGCATCATTCAGGAAGCACGGGATCGCGGCATGCTCATTGATGCTACCTATGGCAGAAGAACCCGTGCGGTGATTGTGACCGACAGCGACCATATTGTTCTTTCAGCCGTACAGCCGGAAACCGTAGCCCACAGGTTAAGCGACAAGAGCACCGATTCGGTGGTCAATGACGATCTTGAGCAGGAGGATGCGGAATGAATCCGGGTCTTTTGATTGTTGTTTCAGGCCCTGCCGGCGTTGGGAAGGGAACCGTGGTGTCCCTTGTGCGGGAGCGTGACAAAGACGTGATTTTTTCTGTTTCGGCAACCTCCAGAAGCCCAAGGCCCGGGGAGATCGATGGCAGGAATTATTTCTTTGTCACCAGGGAACGGTTTGAAGACATGATCCAGAAAAATGAGCTGCTGGAATGGGTTGATTACTGTGGCAATTACTATGGAACCCCTAAAGCTTATGTGGAAAGTGAGCTTGAAAAGGGAAGGATTGTCCTTCTCGAGATCGATGTGGAAGGCGCAAACAATATTAAGAAGAAGTATCCCCAATGCATCCTGGTTTTTATTATGCCGCCGTCATTGGAAGAATTGCGCAGCCGGATTACCAAGAGAGGCACCGAGACACCCGAGGTTATCGAGAACAGGCTGAAACGGGCTGAGAACGAGATGCAGTATTCCGAATCGTACGATCACATCATCGTGAATGATACCGTCGAAAAAGCCGCAGACCGGTTTCTGAGGATTATCCGCAAGGAAAGAAGAAAGAGCGCAAAACAGTCAAAAAAGCAGTGAAAACTTCCATTGGAAACAATATACTGATATATAAATCAAATACGGGGAGTGATATAGAATGATGATAAAACCATCAGTTGCAGATTTACTAGAAAAGGTCGAAAACCGCTATACGCTGGTAAATGCGACGGCCAAACGAGCCCGCATGCTCACAGCGGGAGCACAGCCTCTTTCAGTGTCAAAGTCTGATAAGGATGTCTCCATGGCCATTCAGGAGATCCATGAAGGGAAAGTGCGGTATCATAAAATCAAACGTGAAGCAACCAACCCCTGAACCACGCAGAGAGGTTGAACCGGGAGGAAACGAAAATGGCTTTTGAGAAGACAATGGACAAAATTGTTGCCCTGGCAAAAAACAGGGGTTTTATTTTTCAGGGCTCCGAGATTTATGACGGGCTCGCGAACACCTGGGACTACGGTCCTTTGGGGGTGGAATTCAAAAACAATGTCAAAAAGCTCTGGTGGAAGAGGTTTGTCCAGGAGAACCCCTATAATGTGGGGCTGGACTGTGCCATCCTGATGAACCCGATGGTATGGGTTGCATCCGGGCATGTAGGCGGATTCTCCGACCCGCTGATCGATTGCCGCCAATGTAAAACAAGGCACCGGGCGGATAATCTCATCGAAGGCTGGAACAAAGAGCATGGCGTCAATATGATCGTTGACGGAATGAGCAATGATGCCATGACCCAATACATGCAGGAAAATAAAATCGGTTGTCCGGGCTGCGGAAGCACCGATTTTACGGCCATTCGCAAGTTTAATCTGATGTTTAAAACCTTTCAGGGGGTTACCGAGGATTCCAAAAATGAGATTTACTTAAGGCCTGAAACCGCGCAGGGTATCTTCGTGAACTTTAAGAATGTCCAGCGTTCTACCCGGAAAAAGATTCCTTTCGGAATTGGGCAGATCGGAAAATCCTTCCGCAATGAGATCACACCGGGCAATTTCACCTTCAGAACCCGTGAATTCGAGCAAATGGAGCTGGAATTTTTCTGTGAGCCGGGCAAGGATATGGAATGGTTCCTGTATTGGAAGGATTTCTGTAAAAAGTTCCTGCTGGATCTGAATATAAAGTTAGAAAACCTGAAGCTGCGGGATCACTCCAAGGCTGAGCTGAGCCATTACAGCAATGCGACCACCGATATCGAGTATCTGTTCCCGTTTGGTTGGGGAGAGCTGTGGGGCATCGCCGACAGAACCGATTTTGATCTCAAGCAGCATATGCAGCATTCGAAGGAAGATATGTCCTACTTTGATCCGATGACCAATGAAAAGTATATTCCTTATGTCATAGAGCCGTCTTTAGGTGCCGACAGGGTTACTCTTGCACTGCTGTGTGAAGCCTATGACGAGGAAGAGGTTGGGGAAGGCGATGTGCGCACCGTACTGCGCTTCCATCCTGCACTGGCTCCAGTTAAAATCGCCGTGCTGCCCCTGTCCAAGAAGCTTGGCGATGAGGCGTTCAAGGTTTATGAAAACCTGCTGAAGCATTATAACTGTGAATTTGACGAGACAGCAAGCATCGGAAAGCGATACAGGCGCCAGGATGAGATTGGAACACCCTATTGCATCACCTTCGACTTCGACTCTCTCGAAGATCAAATGGTGACCATCCGTGAAAGGGATTCCATGCAACAGGTTCGCATTCCTATAGCCGAACTGGAAGCTTATTTTAAAGACAGGTTTAATTTTTAACATATTTTCATCACAATAGCATCGATCTGGAAAAGGCGGGGGATTCCCCGCCTTGATTCAGGATGGAAAAAGTTACTGTTCACAGGTAAACAGGCGCAGCCTGTTGAACGAAGTGAAGGATCTCATTACTCCTGACAAGATCCTTCGCTGCGCTCAGATAAAACACATACCTCTGAAGCTACTTATGAACTTTATTAGTGGGGGTGTGAACAGTCTCCCACGACCCAGGTGTCGCCAAACGACACGAAACCTTGGCAGGTTTCACAGGAGTAACTGGAAAAATAGGCATTACCTGCTCTAAAATGCCGGAAACAATGCATTTCTGAACAGCCCCTGATGATTCTGATATTTCACGCACCAAAGGTTTACAGGTTTATCGTGATATGCTATGATTGTTACGGTAACAGGTACATATTGGCTAAACTGCGGGTTTTCAGCACGGTATTCTGTATACATCAGCCCGTGGAATGCAAAAGATTCTATTCGGCAATACTTAAAACATAAGTCACCGTTCTGTTATTTGAAATACCTCTGGCAAGTTATCGGAAAAAACAAAAATCGTAAAGAATCCATGAGATATCATGGTTGTTCATAGGAGGAGAGAAAATATGGCAAAATATGTTTATTCTTTTAAGGAAGGCAATGCGTCGATGAGAAACCTTCTCGGCGGAAAAGGTGCCAACCTTGCGGAAATGACCGG
>JAAYJG010000257.1 GCA_012523055.1 Ruminiclostridium sp.
CCCATCACAAAAACATGTCCTTCCGGCACTTCAAGCGGGTACTCCATGGACATTCCCGGGGTAATCCCCTTCACATAGGGTTCGTCCAACAGGATGTCGTTCACATAAACCGCACCACCACGAATGTCCACTGTTTCCCCGGCAACGGCAATAACCCTTTTAATGAGCCGGTTCGTTCTGTAATCTTTCCGGAACCTCAGCTGAACATCCTTGAGAAAAACCTGGTAGCGCTTAATAAAGCCCTTCGTATCTTCATTCTTCACAAAAACGATGATATCTTCCTTTTTAGGCTCTGAAAACTGATAGCTCAGCTTATCCATCACCAGCATGTGACCTTCAAACAGGGTGTTCTGCATGGAGGACTGATGCACCGTTGTCAGCGCATATAACTGGCTTTGCAGCAACGAAGCAATGATCACCGCGCTGAGAAAGTAAAGGAACCACTCCAGGATTTCCCTCCCTATATTGAGTTCTTTTATTATTTCTTTTTCTTCTGCCATCTTTTCCTCCGTTCTCCGGACTGCGGTAGTATTGGGAACCAGATGTCCGGAGAAAAATTGAATCATTCTTTGGCAATTATTGTGCCACCCTATTCTAAGCCCTGGCCCCCAACCTTCTGAGGATCATGTCATTCCTGGTTTCAATGGTAAGCGGGTGAAGCAGTCTGCCTTTCGACAGCTCATGCCGAATGGTTGAATCCGCACACAGCTGAACGCACAAATCCAAATCGAAATACGCGGTTTTTCTGATTTCATCAAGGCCGTTGAAAGCTCTGTTTGGTTCGGTATAATCGGCTATGAATATAATTTTTTCAAGAGGGGTCATCCCGGCTTTCCCGGTGGTATGCCAGTAAATGGCCTGCAGGATGTCCCCGTCGGTAACATCGTATTGTTCCCTGGCGATATAGTACCCCAACAGCCCATGATGCAGCTGAAAGGATATTCTTTGTATTTCATCAGGCTGTTCACCATACCTTAGCAGCATGGATATGGCTTCATCCGCTTCGACATACTTTGCACAGTCATGTAAAAGCCCGGCTATTACAGCCTTTTTCACATCTATCTGATAATGCTCCGCAAGCCTTTTGGCTTCTTCCATTACCCCGATGGAATGTTTGAAGCGTTTCGGGTTAAGAACCCCCTTCAGCCTGTTCTTCATTTCTGTAACCGTCATATCCTACCCCCTAGTAAAGCCGATGAAGCTGTATGTAGTTGAACACTTCATCAGGAACCATGTACCGGGTGGACAAACCGTTGTTCAGCCGCTCACGGATTTGAGTGGAGGATATTTCGATTAAGGGAGTACTCGCCATCAGGAATCGTGCATGATATTGATCCTGAAACCAGCGAAGCATGTTTTGAAATTCAATTTCGTTCGTGTTTGGCCTGCCAGCCACAATCAACGCGGCGAACTCAAAAATTTTACTGATGTTATGCCAGGTTGTCAGGTTAAGGATTGAATCGGCTCCGCAGATAAACCCCAGCTCCTTGCCCGGGTTTAGCGCGGCAAGCTCTTCAAGGGTATCAGCAGTATAGGTTAGACATGCCCGGTTGATTTCAACCCCGGAGATCTCAAAAAAAGGATTACTTGAAATCGCCTTGTACACCATATTATAACGATGCTGGGTAGCTTCCAGTTCTTCTTTCGGCTTGTGAGGCGGTTTACCAGCCGGAACAAAAATGATCTTTTCAAGCTTGAACTCTTCCCGTATATATTCTGCCAGCAACAAGTGCCCATTATGAATCGGATTAAAAGCTCCGCCAAAAACACCTATCATTGAACTACTCTCCTTTTAAGGGTACAGTGCAGCGATGCGCTCCATGGCTTTGTCCAGCAGCTCATTGATGCTGTAAGCCTCACAGCCGGGAACATATATACTGCATTTCCCCATGGGAATCAGAACCTTCAACGCGTTGGCCGAAGAAACCGCTTCAGCCATTCTGGGCGTGATCTCGCCCATCATCCCGTTTGCCGCAATAATACCAATTCCGCCTATCACAATATCGACTTTGCCGACATTATAAATAACCGCGTTTTCTCCTGTTGCCGACTGTTCAGCTCCGGCCTTGCGCATGGCTCCTGTGGCCATTACATTGGTTCCCAGGCCAATAATCGCCGCATTCGGAAACCTTTCCTTCAGCTTTTCCACGATTACCCTGCCCAAACCGCCGCCCTGGGCATCTACTACAGCGATCTTCATGGTGAAACCACCTCTTGTCGTGAAGACTATGCAAAAAAGGCGGAAATAGCTCCGCCTCTGGTTTGCTTTAATATTGGGAGCCGACCTGAAATGCCGATTGCCCGAATCGTATATGAAACGCAGCACTTCAAGCTTTACAAGCCGGAGCACCTTCCGGATAAGCTACTTATTATACACTTCTGCTTTCCGTCGTCATTCAATTATTCTGTTCTTCGTTTTCCGGACGATACGGGAAAACCTTCATCATCAGCAGGATCATGAAATAAAACAGGATTAAAACAACAAACACGCCTACAAGGCCATATCCCATCAATTGAAGTCCCAATGAAATATCACTCATGATGATTCCTCCTATTACAATGACAGCAGCCAGGGTACCAGTGCCAGAACCATACCTCCGGCAACGATGGAGCCCAGCTGACCGGCAACGTTGGCACCAACAGCCTGCATCAGGATAAAGTTTGTGGGGTCTTCCTTCTTGGCCATTTTCTGGACAATTCTGGCGGACATCGGGAATGCAGAGATTCCAGCAGCTCCAACCATCGGGTTCACCTTTTCCTTTGAGAACAGATTCATCAGCTTGGCAAGCATCACACCGCCAGCTGTATCAAACACAAAGGCTACAAGGCCCATAGCCAGAATCATGAGGGTGGACGCATTTAAAAAGCTTTCATAGTGCATGGTGGATCCAATCGTAATTCCCAGCAGCAGTGTAACCAGGTTTGCCAGCTCGTTCTGAGCGGTTTTGGACAGCCTTTCAAGAACGCCGGATTCCCGAATCAAGTTTCCGAACATCAGAAGGCCGACCAAAGCGACACTGATCGGGGCCACTATGCCAGCGATAATGGTAATGACGATGGGGAAAAGAATCAGCACGGTTTTGGAAACCTTTACATCTTTGTATTCCATGCGGATCATGCGCTCTTTTTTGGTGGTCAGCGCCTTAATAACCGGCGGTTGGATGATTGGCACCAACGACATATACGAATAGGCGGCCACCGAAATAGGGCCAATCAAATGTTTTGCAAATTTCGAGGCAACAAATATGGAGGTCGGCCCGTCTGCAGCACCAATGATACCAATGGAGGCTGCCGTTTTCAGATCAAAACCCAGGCTGGGGAAAACTTTGTTTAAAACCAATGCGGCCATGATCGTAAAGAAAATACCAAATTGTGCGGCTGCACCGAAGAACAGCATTTTGGGGTTTTTCAGCAGCGGAGAAAAGTCGATCATCGCACCGACCGCCACAAAGATCAGCACCGGGAAAATTTCGGTCAGAATACCGGATTTGAAAAAGATCTGCAGAACGCCCGGTTCAACCTTGAAGGCTTCACCATTTCTGAACACATAGTTCAGTTCTTCCGCAAAATACTGTTGCAATGATGGAAAATCAGAAACGATTTTCGTAACCGTCGCATCGAGTTCTTCTTCATACTGCCAGATCGTCTTTAGCGGAAGATTGACCAATATGGCGCCAAAGCCAATCGGCAACAGCAGCATGGGTTCATAATCCTTCTTGATGGCCAGCCAGATCAGCGCTCCGCCGATGGCATACATGATAAGGTATTCCCACCTGAACAGCAGAACACCTTCAAATAATTGAGCAAATTGTTCCATTTCGCTCCCCCTCTAACACTTTGTCTTGAATGTCCTGACAAAAAAAATTACCACAACGAAAGTTACGGTAAAAGTTTCCTGATCACTCAGATGATTCTACTGCAGAAACTTCTTGTGATGAAGAACACATTTCATCATAAAAAATCATATCTTTCATACATAAAATACCCAATCCAATGTTTTTGTGCATGAAATATGATGATTTTCCAGTAGCCGCATTGAAAGCATCCATGACCAAAGATCACCTGCTGCACTGACCATGCGGAAAAGATACGGCAGGCCTCTCCTTAAACCTTTCAATGCAACATTATAACCCATAAAAAATAAATACGCAATGTTTTTTCCTGCTGAAATCCAGTACTTTTTCCCCTGTTGTTACTCCTGTGAAACCTGCCTGAGTTTCGTGTCGTTTGGCGACACCTGGGTCGTGGGAGACTGTTCACAGGTAAACAGTCGCAGCCTGCTGAACGAAGTGAATGATCTCGCATTACTCCTGACAAAATCCTTCGCTGCGCTAAGATAAAACACATACCTCTGAAGCTATTTATGAACTTATTAGTGGGGGATGTGAACAGTAACCTCCTGTTTTGCAGCAGGTCAGGCGACTGTGTATATCTCAGCTTAACTCATTACAGCCTTTTGATGATGAAGAATCTTCGTATTTTCCGAAATCGCCTTTTTTAGCGCCTGCCGCAAATCTGCGATCAGATCCTCCGCGTCTTCAATACCCACGGAAACACGGATCATATCATCGGTAACGCCTGCACTGAGCCTGGCCTGTTCATCCAACTGCTGATGGGTGGTACTGGCCGGATGGATCACCAGGGATTTCGCGTCGGCTACATTGGCCAAATGTGAAAACAGTTCCAGGCTGTCGATAAACCTCTTTCCTGCCTCCAGCCCACCCTTGATGCCAAAGGTAAAAATGGAACCGGCACCTTTTGGGAGGTATTTCTGAGCCAGTGCATAATAGCGGTTGATCGGGTTGGAAGGATAGTTTACCCAGCTGACTTCCGGCTGTTCCAGCAGCCATGCTGTGATGATTTTTGTGTTTTCAACATGCTTTCTGACCCTCAGAGAAAGGGTCTCAAGCCCCTGCAGCAGCAGGAAGGCATTCAGCGGGCTGATGCAGGCTCCTGTATCACGAAGCAGCTGAACCCGTGCTTTGATGATATAAGCAGCAGCACCGACATCCTGAACATACCGTACCCCGTGATAGCTTGGGTCCGGATCGGTCAGGCCAGGGAAACGACCGCTTTCTGCCCAGTCAAACCTGCCTGAATCAACAATTACGCCCCCAATGGAGGTGCCATGTCCCCCGATGAATTTGGTCGCCGAATGAACCACGATGTCAGCCCCGAACTCCATGGGCCGCAGCAGATACGGCGTCGCAAAGGTATTGTCAACGATCAGCGGTATTCCGTTTTCATGAGCTATGGCTGCTATTGTCTGAATGTCTGCAGGGTTGATCCCAGGGTTTCCAATGCTCTCAACATACAATGCCTTTGTTTTTTCATTGATTGCTGTCCGATAGCTCTCCGGTTCATCCGGGTTCACGAAGGAAACATGGATCCCCAGCCTGGGCAAGGTATGGGCAAAAAGATTGTAGGTACCGCCATATAAGGTACCGGCTGAAACGATATTATCCCCCGTGCCGGCGATATTCAGGATGGCATAGGTGATCGCTGCGGAACCGGATGCCACAGCCAGGGCACCAACGCCGCCTTCGAGCATGGCCATGCGCTGTTCAAATACATCTGTGGTGGGGTTCATGATTCGGGTGTAAATGTTTCCGGGCCTCTTCAGGGCAAACAAATCGGCGGCATGCTCCGTGTTCTCAAACACATAGGATGTGGTCTGATAGATGGGTACCGCCCTGGAGCCTGTTACAGGATCGGGGGCCTGGCCGCCGTGAACCTGCAGGGTATCAAATCGGTAATTCTTTGGCATGGTTCTTCCTCCTTCGCGCTAATATTCTATCCACAACTATTTATCTGGGGCAACAGGGTGTGTTTCATCCACATTCAGCCTTTTCCCCATCTAATTATATAGGTTTTGGGAAACCAACATTAAACGGGTTGAATCGTATTCAGGTCGTAGGGCGTTTCCTGATATACATAATAGTTCAGCCAGTTGGAAAACAGCAGGTTAGCATGGGAACGCCATAATACAACAGGCTGCTTTTGCGGATCGTCATCAGGGTAATAATTAACCGGTACATCGATCTCCAGGCCTTTTTGCACATCTCTTTCATATTCAGCCTGCAGTGTCAGCGGATCATACTCCGAATGGCCGGTGATGAAGATTTGTCGGCCTTCCAGTGCCTGGACCACATGCACTCCCGATTGATCTGACTCTGAAAGGACCTCAAGACCCGGAACCCGAAGGATATCCTGCTTGCTTACCATGGTATGCCTTGAGTGCGGAACATAAAAGATATCATCAAAGCCCCTGAAAAGCTTCAGGTTCTGCTTCAGAATATGATGGGGAAACACCCCGAACATCTTTTTCCCAAGGGAGTGTTTCGGCACGCCGTAATGATAAAACAAGCCCGCTTGAGCCGCCCAGCAGATATGCATCGTGGATGTAACATTTTCCTTGCTCCAGCTCATAACCCGGGTAAGCTCCTCCCAGTAATCCACCTGTGTAAAGTCCATGGTTTCAACCGGAGCACCGGTAATGATCATGCCATCAAATTTTCGTCCGCGGATATCGTCAAAATGTTTATAGAAGGTTAGAAGATGCTCTGCCGGTGTGTTTTTGGACTGGTAGCTTTTTGGATGAATGAGACAAACTTCCACCTGCAAGGGTGTATTGCCCAACAACCGCAGCAGCTGTGTTTCGGTTGTAATCTTCAGGGGCATCAGGTTCATTATGGCAATCTGAAGCGGGCGTATATCCTGGTGATAGGCCCTTTGCTCATCCATCACAAAAATGTTTTCCTTTGTTAAAATCCCCTTTGCCGGCAGATTGTCGGGTATTTTAATGGGCATGTGAATCCCCCTTCCATTGGATAATTATTGATGGTCTCTTTCAATGAGCGCTTGCGCGAATTGTGCGCCAAACCACGTTTTTGCTTGCAAAATACGTATGGGCGCTGAAAGCGCCTTCAGAGAGTGTTCCTCGGCTGAAGCCTGCGGTACACTCACGATTTGCGCGTTTTGTGTGCAACTAGTTCATAATTATCTCTGATAATTATGAACGGTCCGCGAGCATTTTATCAAATGCCCTTCAGTGGGGGATTGTACCCCCACTGAAGCAGAAATCGGTTTATCCCCCGCCACGCGTTTTTTAGCCCAAAGGGCTAAAAATACGCTATGAGGCAGGGGTCTTAGGAGCATTTGATAATAAGTTTTCCTATCACTTTACTTCTGTTTATGTTATAAAAATAGAGCTTTATGCCCTATTTTACTTTAAAACCCTCATCTTCTATAGTTTCTCTGAGAAACTGCTCATCAATTTTTTCATCATCGTACTCTATAAAAACTTTCTTGTTTTCAGTATTGACGATGACTCTGTCGATGCCGTTTATCCGTTCAAGGGTTTGCCTTATCGTGTCTTCACAGTCTGACGTCAATCCCTCTACGGTAATGATAATTTGTGAATCAGCCATTTGTGTCACCTCATAAACATATCATATCTGATGTACATTGCCCGGACAAAAAAGCTGTCGGGTTTCTATGTGGAATTATTCTATTATATCACAAACTCATCTTCTTACAAGAGAAAAAAACTCTTCATTGTCCATAAACGCCTCAATCCGTCATTCCTTCAACCCACTGATCTTTTCCAGAATTTCTTCTGTCGGGTAACCCATTTGCCTAAATCTTTGGAAAATATCCGTTTCCAAATCGGGCACATAAGCCTGCAGTGCCTTGAAACTGCCTTGTAACGCATATTCTTTCATGTCAGAAGGAATGAAGAGAGTTTCTCCCAGAACAAACCTTATGGAACCATGCTCCCAGGTAACGGTACCGCTGCCTTCAGTACAAACCAGAATGTGAAACTGTCTGTTCCGGGTGTTCAGCTTTATTTCACCGGTGATCCGAAGCAATTCCACACAAAAATGATGATTTGCGACCAGAACCGTAGAACTGCACTTCGGGGCTATTTCGTACAAGAGCCCGTTAGAAAATTTCCTTCGATTTTCACTGTCAAAACGGATAACGTCCATGGCTTTTTCCAGGTGGAGGGGCCGTGAATTCCCGTTTTTGTCGGTGCGATGATAATCAAAAATACGGTATGTGCTGTTGGAATTCTGCTGAATCTCGGCCAGAACGATCCCTTCGCCAATGGCATGAACCACGCCGGCAGGAATATTGATATAATCACCTGCCTGAACAGGAACAGCCTGCAGGCAGTCTTCAACCCTGTCTTCCCGAACGGCCTTTTCAAAGCCCTGCCGGGTAACACCGGGTTTCATATCAAAGATTATCCGGGCACCGGGCTTGGCATCGAGGATATACCACATTTCATTCTTTCCGCGCTCACCTTCATGTTGATAGGCATACGCATCATTGGGGTGCACCTGAACAGAAAGCTTTTCATTGGCATCAATCAGCTTTACAAGCAAAGGAAAGGATTCATCCGGACAGTTGCCAGTGATCTGGGTTCCAAACTCTTCAACGAGTGCTTGAAGGGTTCTGCCCTGAAAAATGCCGTTTTGGACAACGCTCAATCCGTCGGGATGACAGGACAACTCCCAGCTTTCCGCTACTTTTCCTTTTGGGAGCTGCTTTCCAAACCGTTCAAGGCTTCTGCCGCCCCAGATATAATCCTTAAAAACTGGAACAAACTTGAATGGGTAAAACATTTACTGCTTTCCTCCGGAATGCAAAAAATCATGATCATAATTCCCGAAGGGCTACTTTTTCATATACCTGCTGAATGTCCTTCCATTGGGCTACTTTGGAACCTTCCTCTGCCGCTGTCAGACAGCCGGCCGCCACAGTAATCCTGGCAGTATCCTTGGGTGAAATCTCATTCAGCATGCACCAGCTTAACGCGGCGACCATAGCATCACCAGCACCAATGGCAGATTTAACATCCACCTGCAGCGGTGAAACATACCAGGTGGTACCATTGCCGTGGAAAACTGCGCCTCTTTCCCCCATTGAAACCAGAACGATCTGAATGCCGGTCTTCACCAGGTGCTCAATCTCGATTCTGATTTTGTCATATGTATCAAGCTCTTTACCGGTTAAACGCTCCAGCTCGGCAAGGTTGGGTTTGATCGCATATGGCTTTGACTGAACCCCCATTTTCAAAGCCAGCCCGTCGGCATCAAAAATAACCCGGTTTTTTTGAGCGGCGCACAATTGAATGGCGGCGGTATAAAAACAATCTGTGATTTCATAGGGCATACTGCCTGCCAGAATGGCAATTTCGCTCTTGGGCAGGTATTTTTTCAGCTTCCTGAAAAAAAGCTCCATATCCTCGTTGCGCACGGTGGTTCCTGTCTCGTTCACTTCGGTGATTAAACCCGTTTTTAAATCTCTGATTTTCATGTTGACGCGGGTTTCCCCGGGAGCCATCACAAAATCCTTTTTAAACGGATACGCTTTGAGCATATTGAGAAGGTTTTTCCCGTTTTTCCCTGCCAGAATACCCAGTGCAACCTGCTCAACCCCATAGGACACAAGTGCCTTTGATACATTTATACCTTTACCACCCGGATCTGTTTGCAAGGCTTTTACTCTATTCAGCCGGCCTGCTGTAAAATCCTCTGCGGTCATGATCTTATCAATCGCTGGGTTCAATGTGACTGTTATAATTTTGGGTTCCATATTTTACCCCTTTATAGAAAATATTACCCCGTTATTTTACTTTATATTTCCATTAGATGCAAGTAGTAATTAAATAGAATATCTTTGACAATCAATTGATTTCATGCAGTATTGCCTCGTGCTCCGAAACAATAAATGCTTTCTTTTCATTCACAAAATGAACCTTCAGGGACAACCCGGGCAAAACATAACTGCCCAGACGGTTTCCGGCAGAATCAAAAAACACCGCTTCATTGCTGGATATAACGGCCGCTGTGTTCCTGTAAACTTCAATGGCGTCCGTGCCTTCAGAATCAGGAAGCTGCTTTACTTCCTTGCCCTTCTCATTAAAAAAGAGCAAGCTGTTTTCCAGCGCAAAAACCGAGCCCCCATTATCAAACAGTCCTGCAGCAAGCAGCTCACTGTCAAATTGTTTGGACCAGCTCAGGTCCAGCGTCTGATCATAACAAAAGGCCTCCAGCTCTCCCGTGAACAAAACCTTCTGTCCCGCATGATACATCACGGGATATAATCCTTCCAGTTCAATTCCTGTAATGGGGCTTTGATTGAGGCTGGCGCCGTAAAGACGGATAATGGTTGAAATATGGCTGGAATTCATTCCAAGGCCGTACAGGATGATTTGCTTGTTCTCCCCTTGTTCCATGGTTTTCGCATAATAAGGGTAATAGTCATTGATATACAGAGCCCCCAGTTGAAAGCCGTTCTCGGGAGAAATGGCATGAATCGTCCGTTTATAACCGGTTTGATTGGCAGTAATGAATAACAGGTTCGAAGATGTGACTTCCCCAAAGGATATTTCTTCTTCCAGGTTACTCCCGATAAGCAATTTGCCCTCTTTGAGCACGATAAATGATTTGCCGTCCTGCTCATATACCAGCGCCATCTTCCCATTCACCTGAACAACCGGCTGCCTCAGCTCATGGGGGTGATACCAAAGCTCTTCACCCCTGGAGTTCATCAATCGTATATCGCTTTCGGTTAACAATAGAAGATTATCCATGTAAAGCTTTGATTGGATCAGTTGCTTATCCCCCAGCGCAAAGGAATTTTCCACAGTTCCCATGTGCTCTTCCTTTAAAGCTTCCAGCAGCTTTCGTGGGTCCAGTTGTTCCCAGTTGAAGGCCTCTGCCGTATTTCCCCGAAATGCGAACAATACTGCCAGAATTATCCCTCCGGCAATGATCAGCAACAGGA
>JAAYJG010000028.1 GCA_012523055.1 Ruminiclostridium sp.
AACTGCATAGTGATGAATCTGGAGCAACTGCTCCGGAATTTCTTTTATTCTTTTTTCAATGTACGAATTTTGATTCAATTTATATGCGTAGAATAATTTAAAATAGTTTTTCAGTAGACCCTAAGTATGCAAAATTCATCTCCGCCGATGCGGCAAATGATATCGTCAGCCCTGAAGATGCCCCTTAAGAAATTCGCAGCATTTTTCAGCAATTGATCTCCCATTTCGTGGCCAAAAATATCATTCATCAATTTCAAGTTGTTCAAATCAAGCATCACAATGGTATAGGGCAGGTTACGGGCAGTATTCAGCCGATGCAGTGAATCTTCCATGTAACGGCGGTTGTACAGCCCCGTCAGCTCATCATGGAAGCTCAGGTATTCAATCTTTTGTTGTTTTTCAAACAACTCGGTAACGTCCCTGAATACCACGACATAGCCTGTAATCTCACCCCCGAGAAGACGAACAGGTGACTCGGTGTTGAATATTGTCCGTTTTCTCCCGTTACGCGAAATAAACTGTACTCTTCTATCTGCATCTCTTTGCATTTGCTTTTCGTAAGCATCCTCATTTAGCCAATCGATGGGGGCTCCCGTTTGATTGTCCGCCATCTTCAGGACTTCCCCGACATTTCTGCCAATGGCTTCATTTTGATTCCATCCTGTCAAAGCTTCCGCTGCCTTATTAAGAACTCGAATCTGCCCATTTACATCTGTCGAGATAATTCCATCGCCTACCGATAACAGCGTAGACTGGAAAAGCTCTTTTTCCAGAAACAAGTCCAGTTGCGCCTGTTTTCGCTGAGTGATATCCGAGATGCTTCCTATCATTCGCTGCGCTTTTCCTTCTTTTCTTTTAACGACGGCACCCCGATCTTCTACCCAGATCACGCCGCCATCCTTACGAACCATCCGATGCTCACTGAAGTATTCTCCCTGGGCCTCTACCGCTTCATTGATCAATGCGATCACCTTTTCGCGGTCATCGGGGTGAAGGTGAATTGTAAACTCTTCCAGCCTGCCTGTCATGTAGCTTTCGTCCAGCCCTAGAATCGAGCACCATCTTCTGTTGTGGTAAACTGTACCCTCCTCAATGCGCCAGTCCCATATACCTTCTCCGGTCACCTCAAGGGTCATTCTCATCAACTGTTCACTGGATTCAACGGCAGCTTTCAATTCCTGTTGTGTTTGAATAAACCCTCTTATGTAACGCACTATGAAAAACTGAATGATCACAAACATGGCAAACAGCACCAGAAAGTACCGGATATTGATATTTGCCATTAATTTTTGAACAGTGCCAAAGATATTGGATTCATCAGCGCTAATGACCATCGTTCCATCAAATGCATCACATCCGATGTAGGATATTATTTCTCCGTTAGCTCTGGTTACTTCATCTGCTCGCTTATCCGCAAGGATGTCCATTCGGTATATTCCGGCTTCAATATCGGAAATAACTAAGTTGGCATCAGTAATAATCACGTCCCAGGCCAGGAGCTTGTCACCTTTTTTAACCGGGGATTGTACAATAACAAGCCTTTCATCAGAAATATACTTGATGGTGAGTTCTGTTTCATCCCATGCAATAAGATCTGCAATATTCTCATCCGGCCCGATGGAATGTATCACGAGGCCCTCTTGCGCAACCCTTGCGGCTGATCTTAGCTGGTCAAACACCGCAACACCGTCATTATACCGCGGAATGGTAAACTGCTTTAATTCCTCAAAGGTTACTTTGCTCTCCAAATAGTCGGCCAGCATATCTCGGATAACCGTCCGGCTTGAAAGAGAGGCTGCATTATACCGCACACTCATCAAAAACGTTTCAAGCACCTGATGCTTGTTATGCGTAAGCTGCCGATAGTTCTCCACTGTCACGCGTTCAAGCTGTGTCGAAAGGGGTTTGTATATGCCCAGAAAAATAAAAAGAGATATGATCACAAGGAAAATTAATATTGTTAATCTGATCCGCTGGTTAATTTGCTTCATGCTGCCCTCTCCATTTTAGTCGGATGCTTCTGGTTTACCGGGGTTTAAAAAAACAGTCAATTTGTGTTTCGGCGTAAGCCGGTAAGTAACCTTCATCCCATCAATCAGGGTCTCATCCTCTGTGCCATCTTCAAGGCCTTGATCGTAGAAGGTCATCAGATAATCGTAGATCTTCGTACCGCTTTCGCCAAACAAAAAATTGAAGGTTTGCAGCAGGTGGGGACGATAATCATCTTCAATGTATCCGTCGAAGGTTAACAATTCAACAGAAAATGAAACAATATCCTTTTCCGTATCGATGTTGAAATTAAAAATATCGACGGCGTTGCCACCGACAATCTGGCCTTTACCTTCTTCAAGACCGTAATACAGGAACAGTTTTTTGTCCTGGTAAGACAGTTTGAGGTAATTTCCCCCTTCATCCAACACTTCAATGATTTTGGAAATGCTGGCCGGAATGCCCGGATACTCTTCATAGGTATAGGGTTCATACCCGTTTTCACCCATGACCAATAAATTACCTTTATCATCAAACATGCAATTGTTTGTTTTGAAGTTTCCGTCTGGGTCTTCTGTGGTTTCAAATGGGTTTTGCGATTCCTCCCTGAGCAGCAGGTCTTTTTCCAGTGGAAAAAGGTCAAGCTTCTTCATGGTTTCTGATTTGAACACAGCGAATAGAATGACCTCATCCTTTTCATACTCATCATTTTCAGTATGGTATTTTCGATACATGTACACAATAACATCATCACTGCTGCTTGTCGCAACCGCCACCATCAATACACTGTAATACCGGTTTTCATAATCTTTTTGAACATACCCTTTATCCATAACACGATATAGCATTTCTTTTCCGTAATCTTTTTGCAGGGATGCAATGATGTCAGCCTTCTCTTCCTCGGAAATGACGCTGATATCGCTGGGAAACTCATCGTTATAGCGTTTTTGCTGCTTGCTTTTCGTTTCATTCCATTGCTTTAAATAACTCTGGCTATCAGTGTCTTTACGTTGCATTTCCATATAATATAAGGAACCACCGGATATTAAAAGTATCCCCATCATCCAGAAGAGCCACTTGGAGGATTTTACAAAGTGATCATCCATGTTCTCTTCGCTTTGGAAATATTGGTAGTAGATAGAAAGGGCAAACAAAACCACAAAGAAAAAACCATACCCTAGCATGCATAACAGATAATTACGGTTGGAAAAGCTTATGACAGGAACACATGCAGCCAAGCCAAGCAACAGCGCAATAAACATACACCATGGGTTCCACGTTCTGCTGAAAACCCAGTTTTCTGAATCCGTCATCAAATCCGCACAGTACTGCTTATTGAATAAATCTGAAATCATCAAAAAAATGTTTGTCGCTTTACCTGTCTTTTCATCTGATTTTATATCCCTGTCTGGCCGAATAACTCCATGCAGAAAAAGAGCAATGGTAAGAAGGATAAGTATGGAACTGTTTGTGAGCATCTCTTTATTACCGGGATAGGGGATAAAGAAAAAACTGGCTGCCGCACAAAGAAAAGCACCAGCAATTGCAATAAAGTTTATTCTTTGCAGTTCACGTGTCATCCGTGTTCTCCCTGAATCAACATGATAAGGATTCTAACAAATGTGGATAATTCTTTACGCTGCCTTTCATTATTATAGCAACAAAATCTTACGCCTGCAATGATGTATCCGAAGTGCGGTGCAAAGGTGCGGTGATGTCGTCCTGCGTTCAGGATGACAGGCTGCGCCTTGGTAAGATCCTTCACTTCGTTCAGGATGACAATTACTTCGTTCAGCAGGCTGCGCCTGCTTGCTTGCGAACAGTAACGACCTGGGCCCCGCCCTCTGGTCAAATTGAGCCAAGGTACCTGTCCCCCCTGGTCAGGATTGCAATTACTTCGTTCAGCAGGCTGCGGCTGCTTGCTTGCGAACAGTAATGACCTGTCTCCTCTGGTCAAATTAAACCAAGGTACCTGTCCCCTCTGGTCTACGCACTTCGTGGCGCACTACCTGTCCCCCCTGGTCTTGGCTACCAGCTCCTGTATGAAACTCATCTCTTCCGGCCTGCCCAGTAAATATCCCTGAGCGTAGTCACATCCCGTGGTTCTCAGGAATTCCAGCTGTTCTTCCGTTTCCACGCCCTCTGCAACTACCGTAAGGTTCAGGTGATGGGCCATGTGTATCATGTCTCCCAGCAGTTTTTTGGAGTATACCTCGGCTGCAACGTCATCTACAAAGGTTTTATCAATTTTCAGTGTATCAATGGGAAGCATCTTTAAATAATTCAGGGAGGAATAGCCGGTTCCAAAATCGTCCAGCGAAATATGAATCCCCAATGCTTTCAGTTCCTTCAGCAGCTGAACGGTTTCTTCCAGTGAATCGATCAGCATGGACTCAGTAATCTCCAGTTCAAGCCTGCTTGGATCCATCCGGGTTTCTTCCAAAACGTCCTTTACCGACTGAATAAAGCCCTCATCTCTCATCTGTACCGCCGATATGTTTACCGATACCAAAGCATCCAGATCATGCTGTTCACAAAGCTTTTGAAACATCTGGCACGCGGTTTGCATCACCCATTTCCCAATGGGAATAATTAACCCTGTTTTTTCAGCCAGCGGAATAAATTCCATCGGGCTGATAATGCCCCGGGAGGACCTCCACCGGATCAGGGCTTCAAAGCTCCGGATGCTGTCGCTGCCGTCCAGCGAAAATTGAGGTTGGAACACCAGGAAGAACTCAACGTTTTTCAGAGCATCTGTTAGTTGTTTCTCCCGTTCAAATCTTCGAAGGATTTCTTCCTTCATTTCTCCTCTAAAAAACTGTATGTTGTTTCGTCCTATTTCCTTTGCTTTAAACATGGCTGTATCAGCGCATTTCATCAGTTCAATCTCTTCTTCACCGTCGAAGGGGTACACAGACACGCCAAAGCTTGCGGAGGTTCTGATGTTGTGAGCCTCCGGGATTTCTATTTCGGAAATGGACTGGCGGATTTGGTCAATGAATCGAAAAACACTGTTCTCATCCATGGGCTGTTGAATCAGCAGTGCAAATTCATCTCCGCCCAGCCTTCCTGCCAGATCTTCCTGTGCCATACTCCGATTCAGGATTTCTGTAACCTTATTCAACAATTCATCCCCTGCGCGATAACCCAGGGTATCATTGACATGCTTGAAATGATCAATATCGAAAAAGACAATATAAATTGGATTCTTGTTTTGGTTCAACCGTAACATCGACTGAAGCCGTTCAAGGATCATTTGCCGATTGGGCAGCCCCGTCAGAGCATCGAAATATGAGATATAGTTCAGCTTTACTTCCTTCTCCAGAATCTGCTCATTATATTCTTTCAGCTGTTCATTCTGGCTGCGAAGCTCTTCTTCGGGCAGAAATTTCCTCATATAGCTGAAGAATTTCCTCCTTTTGTTTCAAAGCCTCCGCAAGTATCTTTCTTTCTTTTGTGAGCCGGTTTTCATTGACCTTCATCACAATGGTCGCTGCAATGAAAAGGACAAAAAACAATCCAAACTGTACCAGAAAATAAGCTTCATCCACCACAACCGTTCTACCAAATTGGGAAATCCTTAGGTCAATACCCGCGAGTATTAAGCTTGCACCCACATAGTAAATCATAATGCGGTTTGTTCGGGTTATGGCCAGGACGATTTGAATAAAGCCCATGGTTAAAACAGCTGGGGTTACATCAATAAAGAAATGATCAATTGTATAAAGGAACCAAAGGTTGATCAGTATGGAAACATAATGGGTCATTCGACGTGGTTTGATGGGTGTTCGCGTAACCAGCTCAAACAACACAGCAATCAAGATATAAAAGATACTGCTGAATAATGTTTCCTGGTAAGGCCTGTGCCATAATATGTTTCTGATGAAGATGTGCGCTAATACGCCAACTAACAGAACCGGCGATGCGAACAATGCTGTCAGAATGTTTTCATACAGCTCAATCTGCTGCTCATCGTTGGATACATCTATTGCTTTCAGAATGAACGGAATATTTCGGCGTACTTTCATCTTTTTATCCAAATGAACACCTTCTCCCCGGGTGAAGAAATGGACCCTGCAACCTGCTGAAAGCGCTGCAATCAAATAATAGTATATCTGCAGACTTATAACAACGGAAGCGATTGCTTGCAATCGCAACACACCGTTATATCGAGGCGGGAGATATGCTCACCGCCAGATTAAGGTAATCGGTACCCGCCACCACACGTTTTTCAGCCCTTAGCTGAAAATACGTTAAGAGGTGGAGGACATCTGGGCCTCGTTATATTTTAATTATGTTCTGGCTTTTTATCAATCGATTCTTCAATAAAATACAAACTCTGTCTTTTCATTTTTACCCACTGCACGCAGGAAATAAACAATGGGCTGAGGTAGGCAGGCATATGCGATGTGTGTAGGAGAATAATTGCCATACCAGTATCATACGCCTTGTCACCCCTTGCAAAAAAAAGAACCCACGAATGGTTTCGTGAGTTCGAAGGTGATATTATGGTATTATATTATGGAAAGCTTTAAAAACAAATTTATTGGGTTGTGGCTTCGTTGGCCGCGGGCTGTGCCGTCTCAGGCTTCTCAGCGTTCTTGCCGAGGATTTCGGGCAGCTCCATGCCGGCCATTTTAAACATTTCATTCATTGGAGGAATGGATTTCAGCATTCCGGAAAGGAAACCGGCAGTCGCCGTCGTTCCTTCCTTGCCGCCCATACCGTCCCAAACGGTGACTTTATCGATCTTGATGTTCTTGATGGCTTCAACCTGAACCTTCATCAGCTCTTCCATCTTGTCTGCAAGCAACATGCGTGTAGCGTTCACAGCGTCACCGCCTGCTGCCTGAACCAGTTGTGCATAACCCATCGCCTGTTTGGTCAGGATTTCCTGTGTACCACGGGCTTCAGCTTCCATCTTCATGTAGATGGCATCGGCATCACCTTTTGCCAGGCGTCGGGTCTGCTCTGCTTGTGCTTCTGCTTCCAGTTCAAGCCTCTTCTTTTCGATCTCGGCACTCACCAGGACGTCTGCTTCCTGGGTGGCTTTTTCACGGGCGGCACGAGCCTGTTCAGCTTCCTGCTCGGCGACATAGGCTTCCATTAATGCCTTCGCTGTCTGTATCTTTTCAGATGAGGTAGCAATTTTTAAGGCTTCTGCTTCACGTTCACGGCGTACAGCATTGGACATAGCCACCTGAGCCTTGGATTCGTTTTCACCTTTAATGGCTTCGGCATCGGCGGAAGCCACCTGGATTCTCTGGTCACGTTTCGCATTTGCTTCACCGATGGCACCGTCTCTTTCCTTTTCGGCAACGGTACGCTTCGCGTCATTGATGGCCTTTGCTGCGGCTTCCTTACCCAGGGCAATGATATAGCCGGATTCGTCGCTGATGTCGGTAACGTTTACGTTGATCAGGCGAAGGCCAATTTTCTTCAATTCAGTTTCCACATTGCTGGATACGGCATCAAGGAACTTATCCCTGTCGGTGTTGATTTCCTCGATATCCATCGTAGCGATTACCAAACGCAGCTGACCAAAAATGATATCTTTGGCAAGATCTTGAATTTGAGCAAGCTTCAAGCCCAGTAACCTTTCCGCTGCGTTCTGCATAACACCGGCCTCTGTGGAAATACCCACTGTAAAGCTTGACGGAACGTCGATACGGATATTCTGGCGACTGAGTGCGCTCTTCAGGTCAACGCTGATGGACATCGGTGTCAGGTCTAAAAACTCATAAGCCTGGATGACTGGCCATATAAACCCGGCGCCACCATGGACACATTTCGCCGAAAGGGCTGTGCCATCTTTTGACGAGCCCACATTACCATATATAACCATAATACGATCGGATGGGCACCTTTTGTAACGCGAGATAATGAACATCAGGGTTGAAAAAACCAGGATAACAATAACTGCGGTAAGAATGAATTCACTTGGCATGTTAGATTGACCTCCTCAATATATTTTTCATAAAAACCCCGGGAGGGGATTTTTGACCTGATAAGCCTGCACTGACCTGTTCGTATATAACTGCAAACCATGCGTAACAATCATTTGGCTGTAAGCTTTCTGCTGCAGTCTTTGTTGTAACATTGCTGCAGGGTTTTATCCGGGTAATTTCTCCGGTTCTGGGGGAGTGTTTTGTTCCGAAGCTTCTTTTTGCTCAGTGGATTTATACGCTGTTAGTTCTTTCTGTTCAGAAGATTCTTTCTGCTCTGCGGTTTCTTTTTGTTCCGCGGATTCTCTAGGAATAACCAGAAGCACTCCTTCTGATGCAACTGCCAAGACCGTAATTTTCTCGCCGGTTTTGATGGCACGGTCGGCTTTTGAAACCGCATCCATTTCACACAAACGATCCTGAACTATCACATTCACTTTTCCACGCCCGTTTACGGGTATCGTCAGGTACACATCGCCATCCTTGCCCACAGCATTCTCCATTTTGACATTACCGCTTTGCTGCATTCTAACAAAGGCGCGGATGATCCATGCAACAAACCACAAGGCCAGCCAACCTACCGCAAATGCCAGAATAACCGCGAGGATACCGGGTAAGTTCCAGTCAACTGCCACGACACCCATCCATCCACCTACAGATAAAAATGCGACAATTCCCCTGACAGTAAACAGACGAAGAGCATCGCCCTTGTCATGGCTGTGATCATCATGATGACCCTGAGCATGACTGTGAGCATGGTCATGTTCAATTCCATGGGCGGTGTCCTGGTCAAAGCTTTCCGGATGGCCGTCTGCCATATCGTGTCCGTCACCGCTGAAGATGTCGTGGACATGACCGTCCGCTATGTCGTGTCCGTCACCGCTAAAGATTTCATGGACATGACCGTCCGCTATGTCGTGTCCGTCACCGCTAAAGATTTCGTGGACGTGGCCGTCCGCTATGTCATGACCGCCACCGCTGAATATGTCGTGAGCATGACCGTCCGCTATGTCATGGGCGTCCATCCCATCGTGTACATTCAAATCGCCATGATCCGCCCCGTCGGCTGTATCCGCATCACCCACGTGGATAAACCCAAACAGCATCAGGATAAACTGAAGAACCATGAAAAGCGTTGCGGGTGCGGCAATGGATGCAAGCACTCTTTGCAAATCAGTTAAAGAATTCCACCATTCCATATAATTCTCCTTTCTGCTTTATTCCACACCAGACATCTGGCCCGGAAAGCCAAAGACGTATCAGTGTTACATTTATATTGCCACAAGGACAACCAGCTTAGGAAGCCGGCACCTTTCCATGAGTATATTATTCCGGGCAGTGTGTCTAAATGTTTTTTGTCAGATGTTTTGCCGCCTTTACATATTCGGCAGATAAACAAGAGTAAACCAATGCTTCGAGAATTAACCTTAACCGATTCTTTGCACCTGGAAAGGGCTCTTGAAAGGTTCTCAGCCGCTCATCAAGCTTCTGCTGTATATGGCTTTCATTCACATCCACCTTGTTGTCTGACGTAATAAGAACATCACAAAGGCATTGGTAAATGTCGCTGTCATCCATAATGTCGTCAGAACGATCTAGCAGGTTGCCGTTCACATAGCTTATCAGGCTGGCAACCCTTTCAATGACGAAGGTGCCCCTAAACAAATTGATCAGAATAATTCGTCCCAAATGGCTTTTGGAATACTTCCGGTTCACCGGCGGGTTCACATAGCCTCTCTTGATCCAGTTTTGAATGGTACTGGCTTCAAGGCCTGTAATCTCACACACCTGCGACAGAGTAATACCATTGGTTACATTGAAAATCCCCTCAAGCAACCCTGTCGCTGAAATAGGAACCATTGTTCCTGGAAAATAAGCAGGTGGGTTCATAGGATACCTCCCTTCCACTTCCTGTTTCGTTGTTTCCGAATATGAATTTATTATACACTAGGTTCTTATGATTGTAAATACGGTTCACGTGAACTTTTGATGTGTATACATGAACCTATTACGATGAGTTGCAATTAGCTGTGTATTGCTAAGTATTACGTATTATATCTCTCTATTTCGCCTCTTTTTGTTTTTGAGAAAGGGCACACCAGCTTTTTGAATACGGACACCCAGAAGATGAATAAGCAGAACCAGAAAAAGGCCTGCTGTCAAACCGAAAAAATCCAGCCACACATCCTGTATCTGTGGTCCTCGTTTGAAGAATATTTGAATGGTTTCATCACAAAGAGCGATCGCAAGGCCGGCAAACAGGCAGTTGAAGACGGACTGCAGCTTTATCGGGCGGTAGAGGATCGCAAGTAATGCCAATTCAGCCCCCAAGATGCTAAATTCGGTGAAGTGCGCGAGTTTTCTTACAAAATGTTCGGTGACGTTCCCCTTGCCAAGAAAGAATTCCAGGAAGGGCACAATGATTTTCATGAAAGCCTGGCTCATCTGTGTTGACTGGTCCATATTCTTCATTGAGTTTCCCCAGATGAAGGCAATGGTGACGAATATCAAAGCCAGAACAGCAATTGTCATGATTCTGCGTTTTTCCATACATACTTCCTTTTCTCGATAGGTATCGTCATGATCATTATAACACCAATCA
>JAAYJG010000029.1 GCA_012523055.1 Ruminiclostridium sp.
AACTGCATAGTGATGAATCTGGAGCAACTGCTCCGGAATTTCTTTTATTCTTTTTTCAATGTACGAATTTTGATTCAATTTATATGCGTAGAATAATTTAAAATAGTTTTTCAGTAGACCCTAAGTAAATCACAAGATATCGATGAACTGCCGAATGGTTCGTTTGAAGGTAAACATACATGAACAGACAAAAAAGTGAGAACGGGCAGACAAGCCCTGTGCTGTCAGAGAAAGATTACGAAAGAAGCCGATTGATGGCAATTCTTGAAGGCGTTTCTGCCCGTATTATCTTTGGCTTTACCACAGGTGCATTTCTGATCGGCTTTTTAAAGTATTTCGGTGCAGATGACAAGCTTTGCGGCCAAATTGCCGCAATCCCTGTTCTGGCCGGTATCATTCAATTTTTTTCACCCCTGCTGCTGGAAAAGCTGAACCGCCGTAAACCGCTGGTTACCTGGTTTAATGCTTTACACCGCATCCTGCTTGTTTTGCTTGTTTTCATACCCCTGTTGCCTGTATCGCAAAGCAGCCGACTGGCAATGGTTGGTGCTCTTTATTTTGTTTCGCATCTGATGGTCAATATGGTGTCACCTGCTACTGTAACCATGATCATCAGCCTTGTACCGCAGGGAATGCGAGGCAGATATTTTGGAAACCGGGAAATGTTTCTGATTTTCATTTCCAGCGTCCTGAACATCGTCATGGGAAGAGTGCTGGATATATTTGAACTTCAAAACAAGCCATACCAAGGGTATATCGTCATGTATGGCGTTGCGCTGCTGGCCATGCTTCTGAACCTGTTTTCCTACCTGAAAATGAAGGAACCACCCATTACTGCTCCAAAATCAGCCATCAGCTTTAAGAACCTGTTCATTTTGCCTCTTAAAGAAAAAAGGTTCCGTAAGATCATCATTTTGTTTTTCATTTGGGGAATTTCTCTAAACTTCTCTTCGCCCTTCTTTTCGGTATATATGGTATCGCAGCTGCAACTGAGCTATACCTTTATTACTATATGCGGCCTGCTGAATGCCCTTGCCTATGTAACCTCCGTAAGGCTGTGGGGAAAGGCGGCGGATAAGAAATCCTTTACATACACGGCCATGATTACACTCACCTTACTGGGGCTTACCCATACCGGTTGGTTTTTCGCCGCCCCAGGCTCCTGGTTTGAATATCCGCTGATCGTTCTGTTGCATATCTGCAGCGGTATATCCTGGGCTGGTATTAACATTTCACTGTTGAACATTCCTTATGAATACACCCCGGACGAAGGGAAAACGGTTTATCTCGGTTTTAACGCAGCATTAAGCGGCCTGGTCGGCTTTATGTCCTCCATGTTTGCATCCTGGATGGTAGGGGAAATGCAGAATTTTCGTGGTTTGTTTTTTGGAATGGAAGTCACCCAATTTCAGATCATCTTTGCGATTTCCGGGATACTGACTGTTTTGGCCGGTGTTTATATTCGGACGGTGATCTGGAAGAAGCAAAAGCCAGGTGCCTAAAAGCCAGCCAGGAAAGGCAGGTTCATTGATGACAGGCCGGATGGCCTGGGAGGATTTTCGCGGAAGGTTTACTTTTAAAAATGGAATGCTATAATATATCCTGTTAATCAATCATATTACTGAAGGGAATGAGAATGCATGAGTCTGATTTTATTAGAGCAATTACGCCCCGAAATCAGAGAACAACTGGACAGCATCATTGAACTGA
>JAAYJG010000258.1 GCA_012523055.1 Ruminiclostridium sp.
ACTTACTTTATCACTCTGCGGATGCCCATCAGGGCGCCGCTGTATTTCGTGTATTCTGAAAGGGATGCTATCACAATCTTGCCCTTTCTGGAGGAAGCGTGAATGATCTTATCATTGCCCATATAGATGCCCACATGCCCCAGCTCATTGTTCCAATATCGATCGAGCAGGACAAGATCTCCGGGTTTGATATCACTGCGTGAAATTTTGGTGCCAATGCCATCATACTCTGCAGCAGAACGAGGCACCATAATATCAAAATGCTCGAAAACATACTGGGTGAACCCTGAACAATCAAAGCCCTTCGGAGATTTCCCGCCATACACGTACTTTACCCCAACAAACTTCTGAGCATATTCCAGAACCTCTGAGGCCAGGTCGGAGTTGTGTGGCTGGGGTGGGGTTTCAGCACGGGAAACCAGCTTTTGGCTGTTCACAACATATTTCGTTTGCACATAGCCTTCAACATTACCGCTGGTCTTTATTCTGGACCATTCGCCCTTAGTTTCAAGAAACTGTACTTTATCTCCTGCTTTAAGCAATGCAAGCTTGTCTGTTTCGTAATCCGGGCCCTTTCTTAAATTCAATGCGCTGTAATTAATATATTTATAAACCACCGGCGCCTCATCGGTAACATATTCCGCAAACACGTATCCCTTGATATCATCCGCGGTTTGGACACTGAGCCACCTATCGCTCACCTCTATGACCTGAATGCGGGTGCCCTTTTTCAATGTGTCGAGTCTTTCCGTATCGGAACTGGCACCTTTGCGCAGATTTAACTCGTCAACGGAAACGAATTTATACACCGGAGGCTTGGTATCGGCGGTGTATTCAGTAAAGACATATCCCTGTAATCTGTCGGGGGTGAGCACTTCCAGCCATTTGTCATCTGCCTGCCGCAGCACTTGAATGCGGGTGCCTTTTTCCAGCTCTGCCAGCTTTTCATTGTCGGTACTGGGCCCGCTGCGCAGATTCAGGGTATCGATCTGGACGTATTTGAATACAGGCTCACGTGCTTCTTGTTCAATGGCAAACTTTTCACCCGCGTTGGCAGCAAGAACCGCTGTTGTGTTTTCATTCGGGTTATCGATTGAATCACCGGCCGCCAGTGTGCTTTGGGTGCTTCCATCTTCATCTGGCGCGGCTATTGAACTGATGGATGTGTTTGCAGCCTGGGCCAGTGTGCTTGCGCTCTGATTGGGGGGCGTATTTTCAGCCGGTGCCATATCCAGGCCGGCGGATGAATTTTCAGCCATAGCATTGGTTTTATTGATTAACTCAGTTTCGGATGGATATGTACTTTGCGGAATTTCACTGGAAGCCTGCTCGCTTGACGGGACAGATGTTTCCGTCTGTAAAACACCATCCGCCATGGAGGCCGCAACGGTTTCAGGCTGTGTATTTTGATTACCTGATGCTAATGCGAAACCATATACAACGAAGCATATGACAATGATTCCTGCCGCCAAAACATCTGAGCTTTGTCGCAATAATAACCTTTTTTTCATTCGACCCCCTGTTTGGCTTGCGGAGTTAGCTGACGGGCTTGGGTAGCACAGGAAACCCTACGTGCCGGGTAAAACGGCAGATTCGCCCCAGAAATGGTTCCTCCGTTACTGGTTTCTCCAGTATTCAGCCTTTAATATGATGTATACAAAAAAATCAGAAAGGGTTACAACCTGTACACATCAAACTGAGTTCTTTCTCTGGGGATTATTTTATCATTTTATGTGGAAGCGTACAAGTTATTTTTTGGTAGAAAACCGGGGGGCAAAAACCAGGGGGCGGGGACCAGGTCCCTTGGCTTAACCACAAGCCAGTGACCAGGTGGCGGGGATCAGATCGGTCAAGTCCTTTGTTGCTGCACCATCAATGGCCAGTGACCAGGGCGGGGACCAGATACCTTAGCTTAGCAGCTGCCAACGTTTAGTTTTTTGAAAGGCACAGAACCATTCAGAAGCGAAAGATTTTAAGCGAAAAACTCACCTATATCAGGTATTTAACAACACTTAATCAAAAGTTATGGTCATGAGCAAACCTGATTGTTGAAACAAATATCTTTGGTGCATATAATTAAAACTACCAAAACGATCCATTTTACTTCTCTGAAACCCTACCGCACAGGGCTGGACATTCAACGAGTAAACCTGCAATAGTTTATTTCAAAACAGGAGATTTGTATTATGAACACTTTAAAGGTTTTGTCATCGAGCAGCCGTGTTCTCAAAAAAAAGGAATCCAAATTTCGCGTCTATATGCGAAACAACTATTCCTTGTATTTGTTTTTAATCCTGCCCGCTGCGTATTTTATCATTTTCAGGTATATTCCAATGTATGGAGTACAGATAGCGTTCAGGGATTTCAACCTCTTTGAGGGGATTTGGAAAAGCCCATGGATTGGATTGGATGCTTTTAGGGAAATCTTCTCAATGGAAGAATTTCACCGTGCTTTGCGAAATACCTTCATGTTGAATTTTCTTGACCTGTTAACCGGTTTTCCAACACCGATTATCCTGGCTATCATCCTTAGTGAGCTGAAGAGTGAACGGTTTAAGAAATTCTCGCAAACAATCCTGTATCTTCCTTACTTTCTTTCCTGGGTGATCATCGGCAGCATATCACTGCAACTGTTTTCACCGCAGTCGGGTTTGATAAACCTTACACTGAACAAGCTTGGGCTGGACTCCATCCCGTTTCTGACAAACAAGTGGGCATGGCTGGGAACCTACAACCTTCTTGGAATATGGCAAAGTGCGGGCTGGAATACAATTATTTTTCTTGCTGCCATAACAGGCATAAATGTTGAATTGTATGAGGCTGCCACAGTGGATGGCGCCGGGAGGCTGCGTAGAATATGGCATATAACACTTCCCGGAATTCGTTCTACCATCGTTACCCTGTTGATACTGAACCTGGGGCGTATTGTTACTATCGGGTTTGACAGGCCTTATGTCATCGGCAACACACTTGTCCGTGATTTCTCCGATGTGATCAGCACCTATGTTTACCGGGTGGGCCTGCAATCCTTTCGCCTGACGATCGCGACCGCAGTAGGCTTGTTCCAGTCGGTAGTGGGTGTGGTCTTTCTGCTTATCACCAATTTTCTGGCAAAGAAAATCGGAGAGGACGGAATTTTCTGATTCTGGGAACCGGTTTGGAATGTTTGTTTATAACGCGTATATGTAAATACTTTCATGCGGGTTTCAGGCTTGGAAGCCTAGTAAATTGACAAATAAACACTCTTTCCCGAACGGTCTGTATGATAACGGAGGGCTTTGTATGAAAACAAACTTGAAAGATAAACTTTTTGACACTTTTATTACGGTTTTTACCGCCGTTCTTATCCTTATATGCATTGCACCCATCCTTCATGTGGCTTCGATATCGCTAAGCTCCAATGTAGCCATTCTGTCCAAAAAGGTGTTCATCTGGCCCGTGGGATTAAACTTCGAAGCCTATAAAAACGTGTTGACCGATAAATCCATGATTCGCTCGTTGTTTTATACTATGGGGTTAACTGCGTTATGCGCGGTATTGAGCATGCTGATGACCATTATGGCGGCATACCCGCTGACAAAAAAGCATTTGAAGGGACGTAAAGCCTTTATGGTCATGATCATCATCACCATGTACTTTAGTGGAGGGCTTATTCCCGATTATATGCTGGTGACAAAACTTGGCCTGTACGATAAAATCTGGGCTTTGATGCTTCCCTCGGTGCTGAGCGCTTTCAACCTGATCCTGCTAAAATCATTTTTTTCAAACCTGCCGGAAAGTCTGATGGAATCGGCACATCTTGATGGCGCCTCCCATATGACCATATTGATCAGGATCGTACTGCCCCTGTCGACGCCAGTATTGGCTACATTAAGCCTTTTTTATGCCGTTGGCCGATGGAACGGCTTTCAAGATGCTTTGATGTATATTCAGAACACACGACTGTATCCGATTCAACTAAAGCTTTATCAGATCGTATACAACAATCAGATGTCAGAAATTGCACAAATGGAGGGCACCACCACCCTGATCATTCCGCCGGAAAGCCTGAAGGGAGCTTGCGTGATGTTCGCAACCATTCCTATCCTCCTTGTTTACCCCAGGCTTCAGAAGTATTTTGTTTCTGGTGTTACGCTTGGTGCTATCAAGGGATGATTACCTTCCCACTGAACCTGGGAAGGTTCTCGATACAATATTATTTTAAGGAGGGGTTTAAAGATGAAAAAGGGTTATGTACTTTCTAATGTACTGCTCGCAATCACACTACTGCTCACCTTGCTTACGGCATGCACCACAGTTCCAATTATTACGCAGCCAGAAGAGCCGTCGGCACAGTCAACAGCAACACCTCAGCCAAAGAAGGACCCGGTTGATCTCACGGTTGAAGTATTTGACAGGGGTACCACAGGGCAAACACCACCGGACAACAATTACTGGACGCAATGGATACAAAAAAACTTCGGTGATTCGAATAACATTAATGTGAAATTCATCACCTGCCCCAGATCGGATGAGACAAACAGGCTGAATGTCTGGATGGCCTCCAGCCAGGCTCCGGACATCTGTTTCACTTATGATCGGAATCTCATTTATAGCTATTATGAGAACGGAGGACTCGCCGATCTGACTGAAACGATCGATACTTACGGTCAAAACCTGAAAAGCTTTCTCGGCGATGTCGTGCTGCAAAAGGGCCAGTATATCGGCAAACAGTTCGCAATTCCCGCCAAACGCATTCATAATGCTAAATTCGCCACGTATATGCGCAAGGACTGGTTGGATAAGCTGGGTCTGCCTGTTCCTCAAACCCGGGATGAGTTTTATAACACCCTGGTGGCGTTCAAGACCAAAAATCCAGGCAATGTTGCCAATGTCGTACCCTTTTCGGTAACAAGAGATATTATCTGGATCTGCAATACTTTCCTGGAATCCTTCCGAACCGATAAGACCGAAAGAACCCGCTTCCTGGTGATGGATCCCTTCATGCAGATTGCAGCGCCCGGAATGAAGGATGGCTTCCGGTTTCTGAACAAAATGTATAACGAAGGTCTGCTCAGTATGGAATTTCCGCTGGACGTGGATGGGAAGATGTCCGACGCAGAGTTTATGCGCGGCGAAGTGGGTGCCACTGCGGGAAATTTTGATTTTCCGCTGCGCAGCGTACCTGGCTTGATGACCGGGCTGAAACAGACTGTGCCCGATGCCGAGCTGGTGGTCGTTGACCCGTTCAAGGATAGCGACGGCGTGACCACCAAGCAGCTGTATGACCCAGCGGGGATTCGGGTAATCGTTCCGAAGACCAGCAAGCACGTCAAAGAAGCCATCCAATACCTGGACTGGATGACAAACAACGATGTGCTAACCTTCCTGCAATGCGGTGAAGAAGGCTGGGGCTACGATCTGCAGGATGGCCTGCCGATTAAGAAAAAAGTGGAGGGTGAAAGGGTTTTCAACTCTCCCGACAATATTGATTATACGCTGATTGTCAACGGTATTGATCTGGGAGACATGCAGAAGAATATCAAGTTGAATTCCCTGCAGTTTAAAGGCATGGAAGCTTTATACATCAGTAGTTATAATTCATCCATCACCAGCGGTTATGTCGATCCTGGCGTTTCCACACCCCCTACCGAGGCTGAGGGAAAATACTCGAATAGCTTGCGTGAGAAGGGTTATGAGGTTTATGCGAAATGTATAACCTGTAAGCCTGAGGAATTTGACAAGGTTTGGGAGCAGCAGTATCAGGAATTCCTGAAGACTGGCGGACAGGAGGTTCTCGATCAGAGAGCGGCTGCCTGGGATGAAGAGCATTGAAAAAGGATTGGTAATCTTCAAATATATTTTTTGCCGGGGTGTTGATGCACTCCGGCCTTTTTCGTTAAAATATGGTATAATACTGTTAATCTTTGACTCAGGGTGTTATGATGAAAAATAGATCGCTTTTCATCAAGTTTTTTATGATCCTGGTTTTGTTCGTAGCCATTCCGGTTGTGCTGATCTCGATAGTATTCAGCTATCAAATTCTTTCCTATTCTGAAGGGGAAATCAGCAAATCCGCCGCAGGCAAGCTTAAGGTTGCCCGAAACCTGTGTGACATGATTGCCGACAAGCTTGAGCAGGATTCTTTGGAAATTTCTCTGGGAAACCAGATTGAAAAGTTGAAAAAGATTCACACGATCTACGATGTAACCGGCAACCCGGATGAGATTCTCAACATTTATGAAATGCAGCTTCAGCTTCTAAACTTTATACGCTCGAACAAAATCATCCACTCAGCCTATTTTTATATCCAGGACTCGGATTTTGTGATCACCTCCAACCGGGGCATTTCCCGCCTTCAATTCTTTGCAGACACCGAATGGCTGGAAAATTATCAGCACTGTGTCACAAACGACGAGGATACGGCGTGGCTTCCCACCCGTACCGTCAATTATTCTCTGGAAAACCAGGAGGGCGAACAGGGTTCATCCAACAAAGTCATCACCTGTCTTCATATCCTTAAGCCTTATACTACAAGGGTAAAGGGCGTTTTGGTTATTAATATTTATGAAAGCTCCATACGCGAACTGATCAATGACAAATCAACTTTAGACGAAGGAAATATAGAAATTATTACCCCGGAAGGGAATGTGATCTCCCATGTGAATGAGTTTCTGGTTGGTACGAACATCGGTGACGATGAACACATCCGACAGATACTGGATTGTCCGGGATCTGAAGGCTATCTAATCAGGCACACAGGCAAAGGAAAAGAACTGGTGACCTTCTATAAGTCTGATTTTTATGACTGGATTTATGTGGGAACCTTCTCTGTTGATAATTTGTTGGAAAAGGTGAACCGTTTAAGGCAATGTACTATTTACCTCTCTCTCTTCCTGATGCTTTTAGGTGTCTTTATCTCCTGGGTTATCTCCAAAAAGCTTTACAATCCTATAAGAAGGCTCATTCAGGATATTAAAAGCAGGAAGGGTATTGACATCAAAAGCGGGGACACCGAGCTGACCATCCTGTCAAAAGCTTTTGACAGCCTAATTCAGCAGCAATCCAGGCTTTCGGACATACTGGAAAAAAGCGCGGAAAGCATCAATGAGGGATATGTTCTTGCCCTGTTGGAAGGTAAGGCTGAACAGAAGCCCGACATCGATACGGCCCAGGCCCTGTTCCCTTACGATTATTTCATATGTGCAGTGATATTGGTGGACAATTATAAGGCGTTCATGGACAATTACACAGCTGAGCAACGGAAGTATATCAAAATGCTGATTATCAAGGTAAGTGAGGAGTTGCTTGGTACACCGTTTAAATGCTTCGGTATCGCATATGAAAAGCATAAGATAGTTCTTGTGATCAATTTTGATGCCGCCGCACAAGATCTTCGGGAAAACCTGGTAAGCGCGTTTATCAAGCTTCAGGGCGAAATATCAAAGGTTCTGGACTATACGGTTTCAATCGGTGTGGGAAATTGCGTCCATGGTGCTCAATTTGTTGACGAGTCTTTTGATAACGCATCCGATGCACTAAAATTGAAAATCCTGACCGGCTACGGCAGCATTCACCTGTGGAATGAGCCTGATGAAGAAGATGAGCGATATTTTTACCCATATCTCCAGGAAAAGCATATCTTTAACAATATACAAGCCGGGCTTATGGAAAAAATGCAGGATTCAGTGAATGATTTCATCCTGGCAGTAAAACAACACCGTTGTATTGGGTATGATAATGTAGTGCTGATATTTAACCAGTTGATAGGCAATACGATGAAGTATTTACTGGATATGCACTGTAATGTGCGGGTGGTACTGGGTGATGACTGCAATCTTTATCAGGAGCTTGCTTCCCTGGAAACTCTGGACGAAATCCAGCTGTGGCTGAACCGAATTTATGAGGTTATCCTGAATTACTTTCAAAAGGGAAATGAAGAGAAAAAAAGCCCGTTTGAAAAAGCTTTGGACTACATTCACATGAATTACAGGCATGATTTTGAAATGGGCCGAATCGCCGATCATATTGGCATCAGCTATTCGCACTTCCGTAGAATTTTCAGGGAACACACCGGTGACAATGTGATCAATTACATCAATTCCCTGCGCATTAACGAATCAAAGCGAATGCTGTGCCAAACCAGCCTGACTATCAATGACATCGCGCTGGATCTGGGGTATAACAGCAGCCAGACCTTCACAAGGTTCTTTAAAAAATATGAAGGGATTACCCCCGGTGAATTCAGAACAGCGCAGAAGGGTGGCTAAAGCTTGCGCATTCTGTTATTGCAACCCAAAGTTAATTAAACTGTAATATGACTTCCTATGCAGATGTATAAGTGCTATAATCAAAAGAAAAATATTCCGGAGGGGTTTATGAAACAGGATATGATTGTTATTTTAGATCTCGGTAGCCGCATGAATACCACCATCGCAAGGGCAGTACGCGCTCTTGGGGTATACAGTGAAATTCACCCTCATGACATCACCGTTAAGGAGCTGCATGAACTGCCAAATGTGAAGGGGATTATTCTCAATGGTGGTGAAAACAATTGGGTTAACGGGGCTGAAATCAACATCTATCCCGAGCTTTATGATCAAGGTTACCCTCTGTTGTCGGTGGGCTACGACGCCGCGCTGTGTGAAAACAGGCTTGAAAGCTGGCCCGAAAAAGAAGATGAGTTGAAAAGAATCCTGCAATCATTCCTGTTTTCAACCTGCAAAGCAGAACCCAATTGGAATATGAAGAATTTTGTTGAGGATCAGGTTGAACTGATCAAAAAGCAGGTTGGTGATAAGAAGGTTTTGCTCGCATTATCGGGCGGTGTTGACAGCTCTGTTGTCGCTGCAATGTTGATCAGGGCAATCGGCAAACATCTGGTATGTGTGCATGTGAATCACGGCTTGATGCGCAAAGGTGAATCCGAGCAGGTCCTCGAGGTTTTTAAAGAGCAACTGGATGCCAACCTGGTTTATGTGGATGCTTCTGAACGTTTCCTGACAAAGCTTGAAAACGTGTCCGATCCGGAGCAGAAAAGAAAAATCATCGGCAGCGAATTTATACGTGTATTTGAAGAAGAAGCCCGCAAGCTAAATGGAATCAGCTTTCTGGCTCAGGGAACAATCTACCCCGATATCGTTGAAAGTGGAACCAAAACAGCCAAGGTAGTAAAATCACACCATAATGTCGGCGGATTGCCGGAGGATTTACAGTTCTCCCTCGTTGAGCCGCTTTACTATTTGTTCAAGGACGAGGTCAGGGCCTGTGGGCTGGAGCTTGGTCTGCCCCATTCCATGGTTTTCAGGCAACCGTTTCCGGGGCCCGGCCTGGGTGTACGGTGTCTGGGCGCCATTACCAGGCAGCGGCTGGAAGCCTTGCGGGAAGCCGACGCCATTGTGCGCCAGGAATTCCAAAATGCCGGTCTGGATAAAAAGGTGTGGCAGTATTTCACTGTTATTCCCGAATTCAAATCGGTAGGTGTAAAAAACGATGAGAGATGCTATGAGTACCCGGTCATTATCCGCGCGGTCAACACAGTGGATGCGATGACAGCGACCATCGAGCAGATAGAATGGCCCATACTTTTAAAGATTACCGATAGAATTCTTGCGGAAGTCCCCCATGTGAACCGCGTCTGTTATGACTTAAGCCCCAAGCCCTGTGCCACAATTGAATGGGAGTAAGAAAGCGAGACCCCGGAAGCCTGATTTCCGGGGGTTTTTTCATGCTTGCCTAAAGTTGATCCACAAACTTATTAATATATTGCGTTATGTCATTGCTTTGGTACACGCCAGGGGCAATGGTTTTTTTAGCATTCGCCTATTCCTCTTCAGTTTGGTTCATTTCCCGATACAGCTCTTCATTGAAGGGTTTGCTGAAGAAGTCAACCACCACGCCTGCGTCGCCCTCCATCCCCGGTGGTATGGGAATGCAAAGGGTGGAGCGTCTCATGCGGGGGACCCTTGTACCAGAAAGCTGACGGTAACTGAATACCAGCAGGTCTGTTTTTTTTGGGTGAAAACTTACTGCTTCCAAAATGGATGTCACCCCGTTCCAATCGGTGAGCGTACCCATATAGTAAACACCGTCACGGGCGATAATGGCTTCTGAGGGGGCTTTCAACAATCTTTTTTTGTGTACCGAATAAGAAAGAAAACCTATGCAATAGAACAGAACGGCTAAGGCCACCATAATGCCCAGAAAAACTGCGTTATCCTCTCGGACAAACAACATAAAAAGAACACCTATGACCAGAAAAAGGCTCCCTACAAATATGCCCATGATTTTCAGACCTGTCGTATCTGACACTTCCTCATTCACCATCCCAGCCCATAAGGCAGGGTCATACTGCCACCGGGCGAGAATATTCCCGGTGAGTATCTTCTGCATGACAATAGCACGCTTACGAAAGATCAGGTAACTAATCAAGCCTGCCAGAGCGATAAAACCGCCGATAAAGACCATGCCGTACCCGTACTGAAACATATCCAGCCTGGCCAGAAAAGGAAAAATAATGACTGCAGCTCCAAAAATCATGATAGCAAGCCCGACACGCATACCGGTTTTTTCCTGATTTTTAATTTGGTTCTCCATATTGAGCCTCCTCGATAAAAGTGACTTTTGTTTATGCCCTTCTCTGTAATAAACCAAGATGGGATCTATAATTGATTTTTCATCAGGAGAACACAGACTTCACGAGTCGATTACCGGGTGAGTTCCCGTGGGCATAACCCTGAGTGCAGTATTTTGTATGGTTAAGTTTTCTTCCTCCATTTCGGCATAACGGCTGGCCTATATCTCTACCATAGCCCTTGCTGCTGCAATGTAGTCCGAAAGCGGCAGGTTATCGCCCATACCGTTGAAGGAGGGTTCCTCCGCGAGCTTCTCAGCGAAAAAGCATAAAATCAAATCTTCGCTGAGAAGGCTTTTCAATTTTGCATATTCCTTGATCATCGTTGTGATTCCCGTCATTTTTTTGACTGCCAGATATTGCTCTTCTGCCTTCCGGTGCCTTTCCAGCAGTTCCGCAAGAAAACGGTCGGATTCATAAATCTGATACCGGTCCATACCATAAACATTGGCTGCAAATTCCAGGCCCTCAATGGTTTGCAGCGTAAAGCGAGATAACAGCCCTGTGAAATCCTGCGTCCTGAAATAGTATCGATGGCCCTGCAAAGCGCAGAACGCACGCAGTGTATCCAGATACCCAAGCTTTGTATTCTTTTTTATCCTGTCCCGGTTAAACTCGAAGACCCCTCCCAGGGATTCATCCGGACGTATTAGTTTGATGCTCACATCTTTTTTGATGAGGCCTCTTTTCACGTTCCGCCCTGGAAGCTCGATGACAATAAACCGCTTATAACCCTTTTTGATCATCATATTGATGGGCATGTTGTCGTACAGGCCGCCATCCAGAAATGTGTTCTCTCCGATCTTCTGTGCTTTGTAAATGGGAAAACAGGCAGATGCAAGGAGGTAATTGATAAACTCCTCTTCAGGGATATCTTCCCTGAATATTTCCACCGGCTTATTGTTTTTTATCGAATAGGTGACCATCCCAAAATCGACATCAGAAGCATAAATTTTATGGACATCCAGGTTCCGGTCCAGTAATTTCTTTAGTGGCTCGTTATCCAAACCCTTTTGTTTGATGAAATCCCGGGCAACCCGAACGATATTCTCAATATTAAAAAGGTTTTTATTTTCTCCTATTTCCGCGTTTGTTTCAATGACATCCCCAATTTCAACATCATCGTAAAGCTGTTCCAGTTTTTCAACTTCTCCCTGAACAACGAAAGCCGCATTGATCGCTCCAATAGAGGTTCCCGCTACGGCAGATATGCCAATCCCCAATTTCCGCAGGGCTTTCCAAGCACCAACCTGATAAGCTCCCTTTGTGCCGCCGCCGGTAAGTATCAAACAATAGCTCTGATCCAAATTCAACACCCCGCATATGGTTAATCCCGTCATTTTTTTGTGATCCGATAGTTATATTATACAGTATTGGTCAAAGGGTTCAATAAGATTATGCGTCTGTTCCTCGGTTCAGAGGATCGAAATATCTATGACTTTTTGAATGAGGCCCAGGTCCTCCGCACTATTCATTTGGGACAATCCCGGAAGCCCCAAGCCCTGCGCCACAATTGAGCGGGAATAGACGAAAGAAGCCTTGGAAACGCCTTTGCTTTAAAGGATTTCCGAGGCTTCATCATAATCTATTCCCTTCAAATAATCTTTCGTTTTTTCAGTATATAATAGCCTGGGTCCCGGTTCCAAGTTTGAATTCAAACAGTTATTGAATAAGCCTTACCGCCTGCACCGGGAGGCTCTGCAAATCACCACTGCCTGAAATGACGGTCAGCCCGGTGCCATTAAAAATGATG